>NZ_CP132311.1:300000-432500 GCF_030733845.1 Shinella zoogloeoides | reverse complement strand
GCTTCATCCTCATGCCCTGCGGAAAAAGCCCGCGATGAGCGACAGGACCAGAAGGGCCAGGAAGACGAAGAACAGGATCTGCGCGATACCGGCGGATGCGCCGGCAATGCCGCCAAAGCCGAGCAGGCCGGCAACAAGAGCAATCACGAGAAAGACTACAGCATAATAGAGCATTTTGAACTCCTTCCTTGTATCGCAAGGAGAACGGAGGCTGACGGAAAAGGTTCCCGCGGGTTTTCTCGAATAAAAGGGAATCAAGACAGGAACTCTTCTTCACAAGGCAATGCCGCCGCAGCCTTTCGGCCGCGGCGGCATGAGCGCAGATCAAAGGGGCTGCGACCGTCTCAGTGACGGTGCGCCCAGTCGTCGATCTGCCGCTCGGCCTCCTCCTTGGCGAGGCCGTAGCGCTGCTGGATCTTGCCGGACAGTTCCACGCGGCGGCCCTGGATGACATCGAGGTCGTCTTCGGTGAGCTTGCCCCACTGCGCCTGGGCCTTGCCCTTATACTCGTTCCACTTGCCTTCGATGATGTCCCAATTCATGTCGCTGTCCTTTCTGTTCCGTTGAACGCCGCGGCGTCGACCAAAGGAAAATCTTCCGATACGCGAAAAGTTCCGCGCAATCCTCAGTGGAGCCGCGCCAGGGCGTCTGCCGGACGGCTGTTTTCGGCGACCACCAGACCCTCTGCCGGCGTCACCTGCCGGACATCGACCTCAAGGCCGCGCTCCTTCGTCATACGCCAGCTGATTTCGACATCCTCCTCCATCCAGGCGGGATCGATCGAAGCGCAGCGGGCATGCACGATCTGATTGCCCGCGCCAGCACCGCCGAGGGCGGAAGGCAGAGCGCCGACGCATTCTTCCATGGATTCGTAGGCCACCTGGGGCGCTTGCAGTTCTTCACAGGCGAGGCTGCCATGGCTGCAGCCGACCAGAAGCATGATAGCGGCTATGTGTTCCATTTCACTCTCCTTCACCCGGCGGGTTTGGCCAAGCAACGGCGCCATGCGGCGGAAAGTTCCAGGCTCGCATCCTGCCGCGCCTGTCACATTTTCGGGAACAAAATCCGTGCCGAACCGTTGTCGGCCCATCGCTCGATGGCGAACCGGACGTGAAAGGACGCGTAGATGCTCAGCACCATCCTCCTCATCATTCTTATCCTGCTTCTGATCGGCGCTCTGCCAAACTGGGGATATAGCCGCAGCTGGGGCTATGGCCCGTCCGGCGGGCTGGGCCTCATCGTCGTCATCCTTCTGATCCTCGTCCTCATGGGACGCATCTAACCCCCAAACCAGCCCTGGAGCCGGAACCATGAAGAACACCATCATCGCGCTTGCGCTTGTCGCCTCCACCGTGACGCTGACCGCCTGCACCCAGACCGAGCGCGGCACCGCGATCGGCGCAGCGTCCGGCGCCATCATCGGCGGCGTGGTCACCGGCCGGGCGGGCGGCGCGCTTGTCGGCGCGGCTGTCGGCGGCGCGGCGGGCTATCTCATCGCCCGGTCCGACCGCAGCGGCTACTGCATCTATCGCGACCGTTATGGCCGCCGCTACGAAGCACGCTGCCGCTAATCGCGGCAACCGTTCGAAACAGGAAACGGGCCCTCGGGCCCGTTTCTTGGCGTCTTGCAGGGGAAAATGGATGTTCTCAGAGACCGCCGCCGGCTTTGCGCTCGGCTTCGTCAAGCTTTTCCAAGAGATCGAGCAGGCGATCGGGCACCGGCTCCGTCTCGATCACGTCGTAGAAGGATTTCAGCTTGCGGCCGACCGGACCGTTCGGGTCGAACGCAGCCTTGGCGGGGGCGCCGCTGCCGCGTCTCTTGTCTTTGCTGGGCTCGATCATGGTCTTGTTTCCATCGCGTGCCGCCCGCTATCTTCCTTTTGCCCAAGATTCCAAATAGCAAGTCAGACTTAGCATGCTACCAATAGGTTTCCGCAAGATGAACTCTAGCGGAAACGGTTCCGATACGGAACATATTCAGGGAGAACGAAATGTCACTATCCACCCGTATCGCACCGCATCTCGCCTATCTGAGGCGGTTTTCTCGTGCCGTGACGGGTTCCCAGACGTCCGGCGACGCCTATGTCGCCGCCATGCTGGAAGCGCTCGTCGCC
The DNA here is from genome assembly GCF_030733845.1 of Shinella zoogloeoides. Classification (NCBI taxonomy): domain Bacteria; kingdom Pseudomonadati; phylum Pseudomonadota; class Alphaproteobacteria; order Hyphomicrobiales; family Rhizobiaceae; genus Shinella; species Shinella zoogloeoides. The sequence continues at coordinate 430,386 of NZ_CP132311.1, read as the reverse complement.
GATATCACGCTCTATCCCCAGGGTCGCAACGACCGCAACGCGCTCTACCGTCTCTACTGCACGCTCTTCGAGAATCTCGACGTGACGCTGCCGGAAAACACCTCGCCGTTCGGCTGGGAACGCCAGGCGGCCGCCAACCTCGCCAACCTGCCGCCGGCAGAACGCAAGGCGTTCCTTCTGGTCGCCGTCGAAGGCTTCGACATCGCGGAAGGCGCCGATATTCTCGACGTTTCGGAAGAGCGCTTCAGCGAACTGCTCGATGAAGCCTCGCGCGACATTTCCAGTCAGGTCGCGACTGATATCATGATCATCGAGGACGAGCCGCTGATCGCCATGGACATTGAGGACATGGTGAAGGGCCTCGGCCACAACGTGACCGGCATCGCGCGCACCCACGCGGAAGCCGTCGAGCTCTACCACCGCACCTCCCCGCGCATGGTGCTGGCCGACATCCAGCTTGCCGACGGCAGCTCGGGCATCGATGCCGTCAACGACATCCTGAAGAACAGCACGATCCCGGTGATCTTCATCACCGCCTTCCCGGAGCGACTGCTGACGGGCGAAAAGCCGGAGCCGGCCTTCCTCGTCACCAAGCCGTTCAACCCGGATATGGTGAAGGCGCTGATCAGCCAGGCGCTGTTCTTCGACGAGCAGGCACGGCTGGCGAAATCGGCCTGACGCAGGCAGTACCCCAAAAGCAGAAAGGCCCGCGCGAGCGGGCCTTTTCCGTTTGGGTCGAGCGCGGCCTCAGAGGGCGGCGACGACGATGACCTCGACCAGATAGTCCGGGGTCGCCAGCTTGGATTCGCCGGTCGCGCGGGCGGGCGTGTGGCCCTGCGGCGCCCAGCCGTCCCAGACCGCGTTCATCTTCGAAAAGTCGGCCATGTCGGCAAGCCAGATCTGGGCGGAGAGGATGCGGGTCTTGTCCGTGCCGGCGAGCGCCAGCAGGCGGTCGACCTCGGCCAGCGCCTGCTTCGTCTGCTCGGTCACGTCGGACCCCGCCTCGCCGACCTGGCCGGCCAGATAGACGGTGCCGTTGTGCACGACGGCCTGGCTCATGCGCGGGCCGGTTTCAAAGCGTTTGATATCCATGTCTCGTTCCTGTCAGGTCGCGAAAAATCTACCGCGGAAGCGCGGTACTCCGTCTATACGAATCCGCACGACACCGCGCCAGTGGCAGGCAACGGATTTTCCGGCTACCGGACCGCCGCCAGCGCCTCGAAGACCGCGGCCACCGCTTCAGCACCGGGATCCGGCACCCCGTCGAGATCGCGTTCCCCGACATAGGCGGCGCGGCCGGCCTTGGCTTTCGTCATCGTCTTCGTGGCATCCGCCCCGGCGCGGGCCGATCTTGCCGCTTCCGCAAGGGAGCCTATGGCAAGCGCGCGCAGCGCCGGGTCGAGCGCATCGACCATGGTGCGGTCGCCGGGCCCGGCGCCGCCGTAAAAGGACATGCGCTCGAGGCCGGCGAGCAAGGCATCAGCAACCGGCTTGCCGCCGGAGACGGCCTGCCCGGCGGCGGTGAAGAAGATCGACAGCAAGACGCCGCTGGAACCGCCCATGCTGGTGCCGAGTGTCGCGCCGATCCTGCCGAAGGTGGCGGCGAGGTCGGCGAGCGGCATATCGGCGATACGGCTTTCGATGCTGCGCGCACCGGCCGCGGCGGTCGAGCCCGTGTCGCCATCACCGGCGCGGGCGTCCAGCCGGTTGAGCTCCGCTTCCAGCGAGACGAGCTTTTCGCAAACCGTCCGGATGATCTTCTCCACGCCGGCATCGGCGCTCGCGGCAATCTCCTGCATTCCGATGGAAGCCGGGGCCGCGAGGATGGCAATCGGCTTGCGCCCCACCGGCGCGACCCAGGCGCGCGGCGAGACGGCAGAGCGCAGCGCCAGCTCGCGTGCCGGATCGAGCTTGATGAGGGAAAGCGAGAAACCGTTCATGTTGAGCGCTGTCATCAGGGGTGCCGGGCCGATGACGAGACGGACGCGCGCCGCAATCGATGAGGACAGGACCGCGTTAGCGACAACGCCCATTTCCAATGGCGGCACGGCGCCGAGATTGTTGATGAGCAGCGCGTAGCTGCCGTCCGCCGCAAGATGCGCGGCAAGCCGGTCCGCCATGGTCGCGACCAGCGTGCCGGCCGCTTCGACGGCGATGCGTTCGACGCCGGGCTCACCGTGGATGCCGAGACCGAGTTCCCCTTCACCGGGGCCGAGCCGTTCCTCATGGGCCTGACCGGGAATGGAGCAGGAGGAAAGCGACATGCCGAGGGAAACGGTGTCGCCGGCGGCAGCGCGGGCACCGGCCGCAACCGCCTCGAGGCTTTCGCCCGTTTCCGCCAAATGCCCGGCGATCTTGTGCACGAAAAGCGTGCCGGCGACACCGCGCGGCTGCGCGAGGTCGGGCAGCGCGATATCGTCGGCGACGATGGCCATCTCGACCTTGAAGCCTTCCGCGCGGGCACGCTCGGCGGCAAGGCCGAAGTTCAGCCGGTCGCCGGTGTAGTTCTTGACGATGAGCAGGCAGCCCGCCTCCCCCGTCACCGCGCGGATGGCCGTGAGCACGGCATCGACGCTCGGCGAGGCGAAGATCTCGCCAGAGACCGCGGCGGTCAGCATGCCCCGGCCGACGAAGCCGGCGTGGGAGGGCTCATGCCCGGCGCCGCCTCCGGAGACGACCGCGACGCGATCCTTCTTCCAGTCCGCCCGCAGGATGATCTTGATGTCGGGATAAGTGTCGAGCCGTGCAAGTTCGCCTTCCGGCGCGGTCATCAGCAGGCCGTCGAGCGCCTCGGTGACGATGTCTTCGCGGCGGTTGAGGAAATGTTTCATGGCGGCCTCCTATGGTTTCGCCGCCAATCCCGAAAGCGCGGCCGCGACGATCCTCTCGATGGCGGCGTCGATGTCAACCGTTACGACACCGGGTTCGGCGGAGGGGTCTTCCAGTGTGGCGAGCTGGCTGTCGAGCAGGCTGACGGGCATGAAGTGCCCTTGCCGCGCGGCCATGCGGGACATCAGGAGCGCGCGACTGCCCTTCAGGAAGACGAAGGCGAGCGACCCGCCGGCCGCTTCCCGCAGGCGGTCGCGATAGGCCTTCTTCAGGGCAGAGCAGGAAACGACGATGCTGTTGCCGTCGGCAAGCGCCGCCGAGAGCGCGCGGCCGATCGTGTCGAGCCAGGACCGGCGGTCCTCGTCGGCCAGCGGGATGCCCCTGGACATCTTCTCGACATTGGCGGCCGGATGCAGGCTGTCGCCTTCTATAAAGGCGGCAGGAAGGGCTGCGGCAAGGCCCTCGGCGACCGAGGTCTTGCCGCAGCCGGAAACACCCATGACGACGATCGCGCGGGCGTCCGTCATGGCGCTTGCCATCAGGCCACGCGCTTGCGCCGTTCGACGCGGGCGCGGATGGCATCGACATCGACGCGGGGCGTCGCGGCGAACAGCGTCTTGGTGTAGCTGTGCTGCGGGTCGTCGAAGACCTGGTCGCGGCTGCCATATTCCACCGCCTCGCCGAAATACATCACCATCACGTCATCGGCGATGTGGCGCACGACGGAGAGGTCGTGGCTGATGAAGACGTAGGTCAGGTGGAACTCGTCCTGCAGGTCGGCGAGCAGGTTGAGTACCTGGGCCTGCACCGAAAGGTCGAGCGCCGAGACTGGTTCGTCGAGCACCAGAAGACGCGGATTGAGCATCAGCGCACGGGCGATCGCCACGCGCTGGCGCTGGCCGCCGGAGAACATGTGCGGGTAGCGCCCGTAATGCTTCTCCTCCAGCCCCACCTTCTTCAGGATGGCCATGGCGCGGTCGCGCCGCTCGTCGGCGGGGATCTTGGTGTTGATGACCAGCGGTTCCGTCAGGATGTCGCCGATCTTCTTGCGCGGGTTGAGCGAACCATAGGGGTTCTGGAAGACGATCTGCACCTTGCTGCGCATTTCCGACGTCAGCGGCTCGCTGGCGATGTCGACCTTGCGGCCGTCGATCAGCATTTCGCCATCGGTGATCGGGTCGATCATCGTGACCATGCGGGCAAGGGTGGACTTGCCGCAGCCGCTTTCGCCGACGATGGCGAGCGTCTTGCCTTCCTCGACCTTGAAGCTCACGCCCTTGACGGCGTGAACGGTCTTGCCCGCTTTGAACAGGCTGCCGGGGATATGGTAGTCGCGCTTGAGGTTCTTTGCTTCGAGGACAGGGGTCATCGGACGGCTCCCGCGAAAATCTCGGCGTCGGTCAGCTTTTCCGTGATGGTCGGCAGGCGTCCGCCGACGGCATTTTCCGGAAGGGCCGACAGAAGGGCCTTGGTGTAGACGCTCTTGGGGCTTTCGAAGAGCGACAGGACATCCGCCGATTCGATCTGGCGTCCCTTGTACTGCACGATGACGCGGTCCGCGGTCTCGGCGACGACACCCATGTCATGGGTGATGATGATGAGGCCCATGCCGTGCTCGGCCTGCAGCTTCATCAGGAGATCGAGGATCTGCTTCTGGATCGTCACGTCGAGCGCGGTGGTCGGCTCGTCGGCGATCAGGAGCTTCGGATTGCAGGCAAGCGCGGTCGCGATCATCACGCGCTGGCACTGGCCGCCCGACATCTGGTGCGGAAAGTGGCCGAGCCGTTCTTCCGGGTTCGGGATGCCGACCAGCTGGAACAGCTCGATGGCCCGGTTGCGGCGTGCCTTGCGGGAAAGATCGGTGTGGATGCGCAGCACCTCCTCGATCTGGTAGCCGACCGTGAAGCACGGATTGAGACTGGCGATCGGCTCCTGGAAGATCATGGCGATGTCCTTGCCGATGATCTTGCGCCGCTCGCTGTCGGACATCGCCTTCATGTCGCGGCCATTGAAGGTAAGCACGTCCGCCGTCACCTTCGCCGTCCAGGGCAGAAGCCCCATGGCGGCGAGCATGGAGACCGACTTGCCCGAACCGGATTCGCCGACGATGGCGAGAACCTCGCCCTCGTCGACTTTCAGCGAAACGCCGTCCACGGCGCGGAAGGGGCCGGATGCCGTCTGGAATTCGACGGTGAGGTTTTTGATTTCGAGAAGCGACATCACGACCTCTTCAGCTTGGGATCGAGGGCGTCGCGCAGGCCGTCACCCATGAGGTTGATGGCAAGCACGGTGACGAGGATGGCAAGGCCCGGGAAAGTAACGACCCACCAGGCGCGCTGGATGAATTCGCGCGCTTCGGCGAGCATCGTGCCCCATTCCGGCGTCGGCGGCTGGGCGCCCATGCCGAGGAAGCCGAGGGCGGCCGCATCGAGGATCGCCGCCGAGAAGGCGAGCGTCGCCTGGACGATGAGCGGTGCCAGGCAGTTCGGCAGGATCGTCAGGAACATCAGGCGGAGGGTGCCGGCGCCCGCGACCTGCGAGCCGACGACGTAGTCCTTCGACTTCTCCGCCATCACGGCCGCGCGCGTCAGGCGCACGAAGTGCGGCTGGTTGACGAGCGAGATGGCGATCATGGCATTGAGCAGGCCCGGTCCAAGAACCGCCACCAGCACGAGGGCGAGCAGCAACGAGGGGAACGCCAGGATGATGTCCATGATGCGCATGATGAAGGTATCGACCTTGCCGCGGAAATAGCCGGCGACGACACCGATGAGCACGCCCGAGACCACCGACAGCGTCACGACGACGAGGCCGATGAACAGCGAGAAGCGTGCGCCGTAGATGAGGCGCGAAAGGATGTCACGACCGACGGCGTCGGTGCCGAGAACATGACCCCAACCGCCGCCTTCCTGGAAGACCGTCGGCATGAGGAGAAGTTCGCGGTTCTGGGCGCTCGGATTGTGCGGCGCGACAAAGGGCGCGAAGATCGCGACGAACAGGATGATCAGGAACACGAAGAGGCCGATGACGGCGCCCTTGTTGCGCGAGAAGTAGAACCAGAATTCGGAAAGGCCGGAAGGCGGCGTGCCGCCCGTCTTGGTGTCGGCCGCGGTTTGAACAGCGCTCATGGATCGCCTCCTAGTGCCGGATACGCGGGTTGACCCAGCCGTAAAGCAGGTCGACCACGAGATTGACGATCATGATGACGGCGGCGATCAGCATCAGCCCGCCCTGCACCACGGCATAGTCGCGCTTGAAGACGCTGTCGACCATCCACTTGCCGATGCCCGGCCAGGAGAAGATCGTCTCGGTGAGGATGGCGCCCGCCAAGAGCACGCCGACCTGCAGGCCGATCGTGGTGATGACGGGGATCATCGCATTGCGCAACGCATGCACGCCAATGACGCGGAAGGGCGAAAGGCCCTTGGCGCGGGCGGTGCGGACATAGTCGTCGCCCAGCACTTCGAGCATGGCCGAGCGCGTCTGGCGCGCGATGACCGCGAGCGGGATCGTCGCGAGCACGACGGTCGGCAAGATCAGGTAGGTCACCGCCGACTTGAAGGCACCCGCCTGCCCCGAGATCAGGCTGTCGATCAGCATGAAGCCGGTGACCTGTGGGAAGAAGTACATCAGCGAGATGCGTCCCGAGACCGGTGTCCAGCCGAGATAGCCGGAGAAGAAGATGATGAGCAGCAGGCCCCACCAGAAGATCGGCATCGAATAGCCGACGAGGGCGACGCCCATGATCGACTGGTCGAGCCAGGTGCCCCGCTTGACCGCAGCCAGCACGCCGGCCGGAATGCCGAGCAGCACCGCGACGATGATGGCGCACAGCGCAAGTTCCAGCGTTGCCGGGAACAGGCTGAGGAAGTCGTCCAGCACCGGCCGCTTGGTGACGATGGACGAACCGAAGTCACCCGTCAGAAGGCCGGTCAGGTAGTCGAAATATTGAATGTACATCGGCCGGTCGAGGCCGAGCTGGTGCATGAGCTCGGTATGTCGTTCCGGAGACATGACGCGTTCACCCGACATCAGCATGACCGGATCGCCCGGCAGAAGTCGAATGAAGGAGAACGCGATGAGCGATACCCCGATGAACGTGGGTATCAGGACGGCGAGCCGTCCGAAGATAAAGCGCAACATGGGAGCCAATCCCTTCTTTCTTGAAAAACCGGCGGCCCGAATGTCTTCGAGCCGCCGGCCATTGCACGCTCTTTGCGGCGTGCCTTTCTCGTAGCCGATATTACTCGGCGATGTCCACGCCTTCGAAGACGAAGTCGCCGAGCGGGGACTGGACGAAGCCAGAAACCTTCTTGCTCATCGGAACGACGGCGAGCGAATGGTCGAGCGTGTTCCACGGCGCTTCGCGCTTGAAGATGACCTGGGCCTCTTCATAGAGCTTGGTGCGCTCTGCGACGTCGGCGGTTTCCTTCGCCTTCGTCATCAGGTCGTCGAACTCCTTGTTGCACCACTGCGCGCGGTTGTTGCCGCCGACGGCGTCGCAACCGAGCAGGGTATCAAGGAAGTTGTCCGGGTCGCCGTTGTCGCCCGTCCAGCCGAGGATGGCCGCGCCGTCGCGGTCCTTGGCGGAGGAGAGCTTCAGGTATTCGGCCCATTCGTAGGAGACGATCTCGGCCGTGACGCCGATCTTGGCGAGGTCGGCCTGCATCAGTTCAGCCGCACGGCGGGCGTTCAGCATGTACGGACGGGCGACCGGCATTGCCCAGATCTTCATCTTGAGATCCTTGACGCCTGCTTCTTCAAGCATCTTCTTGGCGGCTTCCGGATCGAACTTGTCGTCTTCGACGGCATCGTTGTACGACCACATGGTCGGCGGGATCGGGTTCTTCGCCACGGTAGCCGCGCCCTGGAAGACCGCATCAACGATGGCCTGGCGATTGATCGCCATGTTGAGGGCCTTGCGGACCTCCACCTTGTCGAACGGCGGAACGAGCGTGTTGTAGGCGAGGTAGGCGATGTTGAGGCCGGCCTGCTCGGAGACGTGCAGGTTCGGATCGGCCTTCAGTTCGGCGACGTCGGCCGCGTTCGGATAGGACATCAGGTGGCATTCGCCGGCCTTCAGCTTCTGCGCGCGAACGGCAGCATCCGTGGTGATCGCGAAGACGAGGTCGTCGATCGCCTGCTTGCCGCCCCAGTAGTCGGGGTTGGCCTTGTAGCGGATCGCGGCGTCCGGCTGGTAGGCGACGAAGGTGAACGGACCGGTGCCGAGCGGCTGCTGGTTCATCAGCTCCATCTTGCCGTCAGCCTGCAGCTTGTCGGCATATTCCTTCGACACGATCGAGATGAAGGGCATGCCGAGGTTCGCCAGCAGCGGCGCTTCGGGACGCTTCAGCGTGATCTTGACCGTCAGGTCGTCGACCTTCTCGATCTTGTCGAGCACGTCAGGCAGGCCCATGCCGGCGAAGTATTCCCAGGAAGCGCCCGGGACGTACTTGTTCCAGGCATTGTCTTCCTTGTACTGGCGCTCGAAGGAGAAGATCACGTCGTCGGCGTTCAGCTCGCGCGTCGGCGTGAAGTATTCGGTCGTCTGGAACTTGACGCCCTTGCGGAGCTTAAAGGTGTATTCCTTGCCGTCAGCCGAAATTTCCCAGCTCTCGGCCAGCGCAGGCTCGATTTCCGTCGTACCGCGCTTGAATTCCACCAGACGGTTGTAGACCGTGTGCGCTGCCGCGTCGAAGGTCTGACCGCCCGTGTAGAGACCGGGGTCGAAGCCTTCGGGGGAGGCTTCCGAGCAATAGACGAAGGTCTTCGACCAGGCAGCGGAGGCCATCAGCGAGGCAAGCGCCGTCGCAGCGATGAGAGTAGTCAGCTTTTTCATAGTGAGCTTCCCAGATTTGCTTTTTTGTTCTCTTGTGCAGGCACGGGTGCACGTCCAGCCCCGTCCGTGCGCGGATGGAACGACATTTGCCGCAGGATTGCAATAAGTCCGCGAACAAATTTGTCCAAACGGAAAAAACCACGGAACATTATTCTCCACAGCATTAGAAATCGCTCTAAAAACTCGCGCGAATCGCGTTTTCGGCGCGGTCAATCCCCAGCCGGCCGGATAGCTGCGCGGCGGAGGCCGTGCCATAGAGGCGCGACGAGGCGGGAGGGGTCGCCCTTCGCTGTTTCGCACCGTGGCGGCGGCGCGCGACGACAAAGCGAAAGGCGACCCTGCCTCGTTTTCCCTTACCGATCAGCCACTTGGCGGGACGTCGGCCAAGAAAACGCCGCACCCTCGCGAAATTGTCCCGTAAAACCCTTTGCCGCCAGAGATTGCGGCGCTAGATTGCATCGCGTGGAATCTGGGGGTTGGAGGCCACGTGGCCGTATTGAGCAGACATTTCAGGCGGTACGATTTCGAAGGCGATCTTGAGAAGGCTCTCAATCGCGTCGACTTCTTTCGCATCTTTCATACCATGGCCCTGCGTTACGGCTTCGAGCATTTCGGCATCCTTCAACTGACCAACGAGCACGAGACAAGCCTGCTCGCCAGCCGCCTGATGCTGCACGACCTTCCCGCCGGCCTCGCCGAAACCTACGACAAGCGCCACCGCCTCAACGATTCCGCCCTCTTCAAGAGTTTCTACAAGTCGACGATCCCGACGGTCTGGCAGGCATCGGACATGGCGGAGAACGGCTCGGCGGAGGGCTCCGACTTCCTCGACCAGATCGGCTTCGACATGGCGTTGTGCATTCCGGTGCATTCGGTGACCGGCACGCGCTACGTCGTGCTCTTCCTCGGCGATGGCGAGGATATCGGCCGCAACGAACATTTCGAGATCTGCTACGAGGCGAACTGCGCCTTCGACTATTTCCACCGGCAGGTCCTCGCCAACAAGGCGGGCATGGGCCTGACGCCGCGCGAGACCGAAATCCTGCGCTGGATCTCCTATGGCAAGACGGCGAGCGAGATCGCGCTCATCGTGTCCGTCTCCGAGCATACGGTGAACTCGCACACGGCGACGATCCTGAAGAAGCTCGACGTCGTCAACCGCACCCAGATGGTCGCCAAGGCGATCCGCGAGCAGATCATCCAGTAACGTCATAAAACGGGTCCGTGACGTTACCGATAGCAGAGTTAGGGACTTGTTAATATTCGCGGACTGGATGAGAGTAGCCGCGGTTTACGGGGCCTTTCGCCCCACGGACGCAACCAGGTTCACCTGCCACCATGACAGCCCAAGTGCACATCCTGCTCGTCGATGACGATCCCGCGGAAAACGTCATTCTCAGTGCGCTGATGCGCAAGGTCGCAAGCTATGCGATCAGCCTGAACTATGTGGAAACGGTGGACGGTGCGCTGGATTTCATCCGCTCGTCCGGCGTGCGGCTGGACATGATCCTGATGGACAACCGGCTCCAGCCGCAGGCGGATTTCCGGCAAACCGTGCCGGAACTGCGCCGCGCCGGCTATATCGGCCCGGTCGGCGTCATCTCGTCGTCGATCAGCGACGCGTATTTCCAGAAGATCGACGACTACGGCGTCGATTTCCGCATCGACAAGGCCGAACTCGACCCGACGGCCATCGAATTCATCCTGCAGGAATATGTGAAGCGCGACGTCGGCGCCGGGATCTGAAGGGAAACCGGCGTCAGGCCGCCGGCTTCTGGGCCATCGTCGCGTTTTCGAGACCGAGCAGCATGCCGATCTGCGGGCGTGCCTTGACGAGATCGTCGATCGTGTACTGCTGGAGCACCTCGAAGAAGGCGTTCAGCGCCTTGCGCAGCGCCGCGTTCAGGCCGCAGCTGTCGACGAGCGGGCATTCGATCTCGCCCGCCTCGAAACATTCCGCCATGGCGAAGGAATCTTCCGTCACCCGCACCACGTCGAACAGCGTGATCTCCGTTGCCGGCTTGGGCAGGCGCACGCCGCCGTTGCGGCCGCGCACGGTCTCGATGATGCCGCCACGCGTCAGCGGCTGGAGGATCTTGAACAGGAACAGTTCCGAAACGCCGTAGGCCTTGGCGATTTCCGGAATGCGGCTGAGCTTGTCGCCGTTTGCGGCGCAGTACATCAACATGCGCACGGCATAGTTGGTTTGCTTCGTGAGGCGCATGGGAAACTCCGAATCCGGTTTTCAAGTCGGATCACATATAGGGCAGATCGCCGTTTAGAACAATTCCAAAAAGCGGAAAATCACATTCATGTTATGCGAGTGGTCGCATGATTGACTGCGGGGGGCAAGCCGTTAAACACGACTTTAGCAGTTAAGAATAAATGCACCCAGGAGGACCCGATGCAGCTGCTCAAGACGTCCCTCGCCGCCCTTGCCCTCTCGACCGCCGGTCTGGCGCTTGCCGCACCCGCTTTCGCAGACGGCGAAGTCAACATCTACTCCTACCGTCAGCCGGACCTGATCAAGCCGCTGCTCGACGAATTCACCAAGGAGACCGGCATCACCACCAACGTGCTGTTTCTCGACAAGGGCCTTGTCGAGCGCATCCAGGCGGAAGGCGCGAACTCGCCGGCCGACGTCATCCTGACGGTCGACATCGCCCGCCTGACGGAAGCCAAGGAAGGCGGCGTCACGCAGCCGGTCACGAGCGACGTCATCAACAAGGACATCCCGGCGCAGTACCGCGATCCTGATGGCGACTGGTTCGGCCTGACCACCCGCTCGCGCGTCGTCTACGCCTCGAAGGACCGCGTCGCGCAGAACGACATCACCTATGAAGAGCTTGCCGACCCGAAGTGGAAGGGCAAGATCTGCACGCGCGACGGCCAGCATTCCTACAATATCGGCCTGACCGCCGCGATGATCGCCCATCACGGCGAGGCCGAGGCCGAGAAGTGGCTGACCGGCCTCAAGAACAACCTCGCCCGCAAGCCTGACGGCGGCGACCGCGACCAGGCGAAGGCGATCCTGGCCGGCGAATGCGACCTGGCGCTCGGCAATTCCTACTATGTCGGCCTCATGCAGACCAACGAGAAGGAGCCGGAGCAGAAGGAATGGGCAGCCGCCATCAAGGTGCTCTTCCCGAATGCCGGCGACCGCGGCTCGCATGTCAACGTCTCCGGCATGGCCATGGCCAAGAACGCGCCGAACAAGGACAATGCGCTGAAGCTGATGGAATTCCTGTCTGCTGGCACCGCGCAGAAGATCTATGCCGAGCAGGTCTACGAATATCCGGTCCTGCCGGGCGCCGAACCTTCCGACGTCGTGAAGTCCTTCGGCACGCTGAAGCCCGATGCGCTGCCGCTCGTCGACATCGCGGCGAACCGCAAGAAAGCCTCCGAGCTGGTCGACAAGGTCGGCTACAACGACGGTCCGTCGCAGTAAGGTTCCGCCTCAAGGCGAACAGGAAACGGCGGCCTCGGCCGCCGTTTTCGTTATTGCAGGTCCGGATCCGACTGGCCGGAAATGATCCGGGCGTAGTCGATGATGTCCTTCTTGCGCTGCGGCGTGCCCGGATGGGTGGAAAGGATGTTGGTATCCGACTTGTCGCCGAGCTTTTCTTCCAGCAGGCTGAAGAAGCGGGCGATCGCCGTCGGATCGTAGCCCGCCTTGGCCATCAGCTCGACCGAACGACGGTCGGCCTCCGCCTCCGCCGAGCGCGAATAGGAGAGCGCCAGCAGGCCGCCGCCCTGCACCAGCACGTCCTCGACGCTCGACCCGACATCGCCGGCGATCAGCATGATGAGACCGGTCATGCCGGCCGCGCGGTAGAGCTGCCGAAGGCTGTGCTCCAGCTCGACATGGCCGATCTCATGGGCCAGAACGCCGACAATCATCTCTGTGTCGTTGCCCGCCATCTCGACAAGCTGGTCAGTGACGACGAGCGTGCCGTCCGGCAGGGCGAAGGCGTTCGGCCCGATCACGCCGCCGTCGCGGAAATTGAGATTGTAGGCGCTCGCTCCGCGCGGCGACTGCGCGGCGATGCGCGCGAAGCCGTCGGCAATCTCCTTGCGGCGCGCCTCCGGCAGCTTGGACGGCGAGAAGGCGGCCTTGTCGAGCGCCTCGAGCGTGCCCTGCGACATGAGCTCGGGCACGATCGGCGGCGTCGTCAGGATGGCGACCTCGACGAGGGCCGGCACGCCCCAGCGGTAGACCGCACCGCCGAGCGCGAAGGCCAGCAGCACGATGACGATGAGGCGCAGGCGGAACTGTTCCAGCCAGTGCACGAGCCCGGCACCGCCCCTGCCCCGCGCGGCCAGGTAGCGGTCGATGCCGTCATTGTCCCAGGTCTCGAAGATGGAACCGTCGGGAAACGTCACCCGGCGGGGGATGGAGCCGACGCGGCCGGATATCTCCACCCAGGAGAGGCCCGCGCCGGCAAGGGGCTTGTCGCCGCCCGCCGGCATGGCCACGATCTCGCCGTTCCGTTCGACGAGCCGGGCCTCCACCGAGCGGCTGGAGCCGGAGGGGTGCCATTCCCCGCCGGCAATGGCGGCTTTGTCAGAAGCCAAAATCGAACCCTTCGAAGTCCATGAATTCGGAGCCGACGGCGGAGCCCTGTGCCTCGATCCGGCTGAACAGCTCGCCGATGTCGCCGGTAAAGGTAACGCCGGTATGCTCCCAGGTATAGCGCGCCATGCGCACCGCCGCCCAGGGCCGCATCAGGCCGAAGGTCAGGAGCGTCACGATGACGTTTGAAATGGCGATCCAGGTGTAGCGGGTGCGCGAGACGTCGCTCATCAGGCGATGCTGGCCGTCGAAGGTCGTCGCCGACCAGGTGACGTTGCGCACGCCCGCCCGGTAGAACAGGCCGGCAATGCCGAAGCTCGCGAAGAGCACGATATAGCCGATGACCGCGCTGACGATGAGCGGGATCTGCTGTTCCGGCGTCAGCAGGCCGGGCGTCTCGATCATCGGCAGGATGAGCGAGAGGTTCATGAGCACGAGAAGCGCGATGATGCCGAGGCCGACGAGGGCGATGAGGAAGGACAGAAGCCACGACTTGTAGAGCGGGCCGAGCTTCGGATCCGTATCGAACGCCTTGCCGCCGTAGCGCAGGTTCGAGCCGACATAGCGCGCGACCCAGCGGCTGGCGAGCGGCGTCAGGATGCCCAGGGTGATGACGGCAAGCAGGCTGCCGAGGATGAAGGCCTTGAACGCGCCGCCCGCGCCGCCGACGAAATCGAAGCGCACGTTACGATAGCTGGTCACCCGCGCGCTGAAGCGCAGGCCCTTGGCAACGAGCCACGGCAGCGCGATCAGCACCGCGAGCGTCGGCAGCAGAACGAGGATGGGCACCAGCGTCGCGATGACGTTGAGCACGACGAAGGCGCCGAGGACGATGAGGCGGCCGATGAGTATCTGCAGCCCCTTGGCGTGGTATTCGAAGGACCGGCCGAGCAGCACGGTATTGCCATAGAAGTAGCGGTTGCGCCGAACCTTGGCCCAGGCCGAGTAGATGCCGAGCGTGATGATCGTCAGCAGCACGTTGACGATCCAGATACCGAAATATTCCGACGCCTTGCCGGTAAATGTGATGCGATGAAAGCCGCCCGCCTGTCCCGCGGGCGCAGCAGATGCTGCAAATGACATGTTCGCCCCTTCCGAATGCATAGAACACGAGGGGTAAACGGACCGGGCTTCGCCGCTATTCTTCGCAAAGCACAAAAAAGTGGCAATGCAAAAAGGGCCCCCTCGCGGGAGCCCTTTCAATTGTCGGGAGGATCACTTCATCGTCGGGATGGAGAACTCGGCACCGTCCTTGATGCCGGACGGCCAGCGGCTCGTCACGGTCTTGGTGCGGGTCCAGAACTTGATCGAGTCCGTGCCGTGCTGGTTGAGGTCGCCGAAGGACGAGGACTTCCAGCCGCCGAAGGAATGGTAGGCGAGCGGAACCGGGATCGGAACGTTGACGCCGACCATGCCGATGTTGATGCGGCTGGCGAAGTCGCGCGCGGCATCGCCGTCGCGGGTATAGATGGCGACGCCGTTGCCGTATTCGTGCTTCATCGGCAGGTCGAGGGCTTCCTCGTAGTTCTTGGCGCGCACGACGGAGAGGACCGGGCCGAAGATCTCGGTCTTGTAGATTTCCATGTCCGGCGTGACGTTGTCGAACAGGCAGCCGCCGACGAAGTAGCCGTCCTCATAGCCCTGGAGCTTGAAGCCGCGGCCGTCGACGACGAGGTTGGCGCCTTCTTCCACGCCCTTGTCGATCAGGCTGAGGATGCGGGTCTGGGCTTCCTTGGTGACGACCGGGCCCATGTCGGCCTTTTCGTCGGTGTAGGGACCGATGCGCAGGCTCTCGATCATCGGCGTCAGCTTCTCGACGAGGCGGTTGGCGGTTTCCTCGCCGACCGGAACGGCGACCGAGATCGCCATGCAGCGCTCGCCGGCAGAACCGTAGCCGGCGCCCATCAGGGCGTTGCAGGCCTGGTCGAGGTCGGCGTCGGGCATGATGATCATGTGGTTCTTTGCGCCGCCGAAGCACTGGGCGCGCTTGCCGTTGGCAGCAGCCTCGCCATAGACATAGCGGGCGATCGGCGTGGAACCGACGAAGGAAACGCCGGCAATATCAGGATGGGCGAGGATCGCATCGACCGCGCCTTTGTCGCCGTTGACGACGTTGAGGATGCCCGCCGGCAGGCCGGCCTCGATCATCAGTTCGGCAAGGCGGATCGGCAGGGACGGATCGCGCTCGGAGGGCTTCAGGATGAAGGCGTTGCCGCAGGCGATGGCCGGGGCGAACATCCACATCGGGATCATGCCCGGGAAGTTGAACGGCGTGATGCCGGCGCCGATGCCGAGCGGCTGGCGGATCGAGTACATGTCGATGCCCGGGCCGGCGCCTTCCGTGAACTCGCTCTTGGCAAGATGCGGAATGCCGATGACGAATTCGCAGACTTCAAGGCCGCGAATGACGTCGCCCTTGGAGTCTTCCACCGTCTTGCCGTGTTCACGCGACACCAGAACGGCCAGTTCGTCCATGTGCTTGTTCAGGAGCTCGACGAACTTCATGAAGACGCGGGCGCGGCGCTGCGGATTGGTGGCGGCCCACTTCGGCTGCGCGGCAAGGGCGCTGTCGACGGCGGCCTGGAGATCCGCCTCGCTCGCAAGCGCGACCGTCGCCTGAACCTCGCCCGTCGCCGGATTGTAGACGTTCGCGGTGCGGCCGCTGGTGCCGGGAACCTGCTTGCCGTTGATGAAATGGCCGATCTCGTACATGGGGGAGTCCTCCGTGGTTATGGCGAGATCATCGCACTTCAATTTGCACAACTCAATCACCTTGGATAAGGAACCGTTGTGCAAAAATTAAAGCCGGAGGCCATCCATGAACTGGGACGACGCCCGCCTGTTCCTCGCCGTTGCCCGCACCGGGCAGTTGCTCGCCGCCTCCCGCCGCCTCGGCGTCAACCATGCGACCCTGAGCCGCCGGGTCAGCGCCCTGGAAGAGGCGCTGAAGACCCGCCTCCTCATCCGCCGCACCAACGGCTGCGAACTCACCGCCGAGGGCGAGGCGTTCCTGCGCGCGGCCGAGCGGATGGAAACGGAGATGCTGGCCGTACAGGCGAGCATCGGGCGCATCGACACGGCGGTCGCCGGCACGGTGCGCGTCGGCGCGCCGGATGGTTTCGGCGTCTCCTTCCTCGCCCCGCGCCTCGGCCGGCTGACGGCGCGGCACCCGGAACTGAAGATCCAGCTCGTGCCCGTGCCGCGCTCCTTCTCGCTCTCGCAGCGCGAGGCGGATATCGCCATCACGCTGGAGCGGCCGGAACAGGGCCGGCTCGTCTCTTCGAAGCTCACGGATTACACGCTCGGCCTCTATGCCTCGCGCGACTATCTTGAGGAAAACGGCACGCCGGAGACCGTCGAGGACCTCAAGGCGCACCGGCGGGTCGGCTATGTGGAAGACCTCATCTTCACCGCCTCGCTCAATTTCACCGGCGAGATCATGCGCAGCTGGGACGCGAGCTTCGAGATTTCCAGCGCAACCGGCCAGACGGAGGCGGTGCGCTCCGGCGCCGGCGTCGGCATCCTCCACGACTACATCGCCCGGCAGTATGGCGAGCTCGTACGGCTGCTGCCGGCCACGTCGATCCGCCGCGCCTACTGGACGACCTGGCACGAAAGCGCGCGCGACCTGGTACGCGTGCGCACCGTCGCCGAGTTCGTGCAGGAACTCGTGCGGCAGGAACACGCCATGTTCCTCTGACGCCGCTCAGGCATGAATGGGCGGCTGCCCTCTCGCCACGATGAGAATGCCCGCGAGGGAGACGAGCAGCCCTACCGCCATGGCCCAGGACAGCGGCTCGCCGAACATCAGGAAGGCCCAGATCATCGTCACCGGCGGGCTGAGATAGAGGATGGCGGTGACGCGGGCCGGCGAGGATTTGCGCAGCGCCAGATAATAGAGGCTCCAGGCCGCGAAGGTGGCGACGAAGACCAGCCAGAGGATGCCGCCGACGAAGCGCACATCCATGACCGGCAGCACGCCGCCCTCGTGCCAGGCCGGTACAGTGAAGATCGCCGCGGCGGACAGGCACTGGATGCACAGGCTCTGGTAGACCGGCATGGCATTGACCGGGCTGCGCTTCTGCAACAGGGTCGCCAGCGCCAGCGACAGGGTGCCCAGTACGGGAAGGCCGTAGGCCCACAGCGGCACGTTGCCGAAATCCAGCGACCAGCCGGAGGCGATGATCACGCCCGCAAGGCCGATGAAGGAGCCGATCCACTGGCGACCCGTCAGGGCCTGCCCCAGAATGGGCCAGGAGAGGAACGCAACGGCGAGCGGCAGCATGTCGGTGATCAGCGCGACGAGGCCGGTCGGCACGCCGAACGAGATCGCCAGCGCGAAACCCGAGAGATAGCCGGCCATGGCCAGCGCACCGAGCAGGATCTGGAAGGCGATGTCCCTCACGCGCATCCTCGGGCCCATCGTGAGGGCGAAGGGCAGCAGCACCAGGCCGGAAACCAGGCTTCGCCAGAGCAGGATCAGGAAGATCGGCGCGTGATCGCTGGCAAAGCGCACGCCGATGAAGCCGGCGCTCCAGCTCACCACCAGCGCCGCCTCAAGGAGGACGAGGACGGCAAGCGCCAGGAACCGACCGGGCCGGCGATGCGGCAGCGCCGCGATATCCATGGATGTCATAGCCGGTCCATGATCGAGATGGCGATCTTGCGGGCTGCCTTCAGCCGCCCGTCATGCCCGTCGAGACCCGCGCGGGCCATGGCGCCCTCCAGCACGAAGGAGAGATGCTCGGCCGTCTCGTCGATCGCGGCGGCGCCGGCATCCGGCTTCATGTCGCGCAGGCATTCCCTGAAGAGCTGCTCGGCCTCTTCCTTTTGCAACGCGACCGTCGCCCGGCCGGCATCGCCGACGGGGAGTTCGGCGGCGGCATTGAGCAGGCCGCAGCCGCGGAAACCCCAGCCATAGGCGAGGTCGGCGTGATCGACATAGGAATCGAACACGGCAAGCAGGCGCTCGCGCGGCGTCATGGCCTCGGCCAGCCGCCCACGGTAAAGGCCATGCCACTCCTGCAGCCGCGCATCGAGATAGGCCTTCACCAGATCGGACTTGGAGGAGAAATTGTTGTAGAGGCTCATCTTCGCGACGCCGGCATGGGCCGTGATCGTGTCGATCCCCGTCGCCCCTACCCCGTCCCGATAAAACAATTCCGCAGCCGCCTTCAGCAACCGCTCCCGCGCCGGCACTCGTTCGCTCATCACGCATCCTCGATAATTATATAGACCGATCTACCTATTTTCTTCGTTTGTCAAGGGAGGCGCCCGCCGAGCTTGAAGCAAGTGCGTGGCGTCAGAAGAGAGGAGATGCGGATTTTCGAAGTTTGCGTGCCAGAGACATTATGGACGTCGGGTGTATCTGCCCGGTCCGCGATAATGCCATGTCGAAAGAGGGAGAGGAGAGTATTCCTCTCTCCCAATAAGTCCTTGGTAGACCGGAGACTTATCAGGAGAGAGGAATGGTACGGTTGAGTGGGGTCGAACCACCGACCTCAGGTGCCACAAACCTGCGCTCTAACCAACTGAGCTACAACCGCACAAGGCGCGTCCGACGCGCTTGGTGCGTCACATACGGGCAGCCGCACCATTTTTCAAGCGTTTTCTGCAACGCCGCAAACGAAAATGGCCGGACAATCGCCCGGCCATTCTAACACATGGTCTAAACCTACGCTATGCGACGGTTCAGACGGTCTTGAAGGACTTCGTGGCCTTTTCAGCGGCCGACTTGCCGGGCGCTGCGACCTTTTCGGCAACCTTCTTGGAGGTTTCCTGAAGGGACTTCGCCTGCTCGACGACGACTTCGGCCTGCTTGCGCAGGAAGGCCGTCTGCAGTTCGAAGAGCTCGGAAACGGACTTCACGCCGAGCAGGGCTTCCATGTGCGAAAGCGAGTTCTCGGCATTGGTGCGGAGCGCTTCGATGGCCTTGAGGCCGAGTTCGACGGAGCCGGCCTGCGCGTTTTCGAGCGTCGCTTCAACGGTCTTCGTTGCGTCTTCGGCGGCTTCCTTCATCTTGGCATAGGCTTCCTTGGTCTGCGCTGCGCCCTTTTCGGCGAAGTCGCGGAAGCTTTCGGAAAGCTTGGCCGGGTCGATGGATGCGATGGAGAATACGTCGTCGGTCTTCTTGGTAGCCATTGTCTGCGCTCCTTGGTTTGGCCCTCTACAGAGGCGCCGTGTTCTTGGATGGCGTCTATATAGTCGATCCTATTTCGCATTGCAACAATTTTGTGCGCTGCACAATAAATCAGGCAGGGCGTTAACCCTTCCAGTCGAAACCCCGGGCGCGCGAGGGGCTGGCGCTGGACCCTCCGCACCTGCGCCGCTATTAATAAAGCGTTAATGGAAAGCCGGGACGCCGGATCGAGATGCAGGCCTGAACATGTCCGCAAAGCAGTATCCCTTTATCGACGTCGCCGTCCACGAGCGGGTGCGCCTGCCCTTTTCCCGGGGCGAGGCGGTCGTGCTGTTTTCGAAGGACATGGCCCGCGTGCTCTGGTCGAACGGCCGGGGCGCGGCCCTCTTCGGGCAGGACAATATCTACGACTTCCTCGATGCCGGCCCCGACCGCGCCGACGTCGCCTTTCGCCAGCTCGCGGCAACCGCGCGGCAAGTGCAGGCGCCGGGCGAGCGCCGCAGTTTCCTCATGCGCATCGGCAACGGCTTTCGCAGCGTGCCGGTGAGCGCCACGGTCGAGGGCGTCACCATCCGCCCCGGCGAAGAGGCGATCCTTTTCAGCGCGCCGGTTGCCGGCGCCCGGCAGAGCCAGGAGGAAGCCGCCGCCGCCATGCTGGCCGGCTTCGACGATCCGGACACGCACATGGCCGTGCTCGACGGCCAGGGCGCCGTCGTCGCCGCCTCTGATGGTTTCGATAGCCTTGCCATAGGCCCGGAAACGCGCCGCGTGCTCGTCGAGGCCGCCGGCCGCAGCGCGGAACACCTCGTCAAGCGCCCCATCGCCACCGGCCGCGGCCACCTGCCGGCCGCCATCGGCCGCATCTCCAACGATCCGGCGCTGCACCTGCTCTTCGCCGTCGAGACCATCCTTGGGCATCTCGACCCCGATGAGGACGATGCGCAGCCCGCCGCTGAGACCATAGCCGGGGCTGAACCGGCAGCCGAACTGGTCTCCCCGCTCGCCGACCTGCCAGAAACCCAGGCCGAAACAGCAGTAGAAGAACAAGACGCGGCTTCCGAACAGGCGAACGCCGAAGAAGACGCAGTCCATGATGACAGCACCGTAGAAGAAGACCAGCCGGAGAGCTCGGTCGAGGACGCCATCGGCGAACCAGTCGAAGACGTTTCATCCGGGATCGAAGAGCCGGCGGAATCGGCATTGGAAGATGCCGCCTCGCCTGAAGCCGTGACGGAAGAGACCGTTTCAGACGAAACCCCGGCGGTAAGCGAGCCTGCCGAGGAGAAGGCCGGTTTCGTCTTCAACCCGCAGGGCCGGCCGATCCGCTTCGTGTGGAAGATCGATGCCGAGGGTCGGTTCAGCGAGATTTCGGAAGAATTCGCCGCTGCCGTCGGCCCGCATGCCGCGGCCATCTCCGGCGCGCGCTTCGGCGACGTCGCCGCCCGCTTCGACCTCGATCCAGACGGCAAGATCGGCGACCTGCTCGGCCGCCGCGACACCTGGTCCGGCAAGACGATCCTCTGGCCGGCCGAGGGCACCAACCTCGTCGTTCCTGTCGATCTCGCGGCCCTGCCGACCTATTCGCGCAACCGCGAATTCGATGGCTTCCGCGGATTCGGTATCGTGCGCATCGCGGATGCAGCGCCCGACCCGCATGCACGCGGCCTTTCGCTCGGCGAAGCCGCCGGAGAACCGGATGTCCAGGCGGCCCTGATCGAGGAAACTCTTGCCGAGGAAACGGGCACCCTCCTGGAGAGCGCCGCCGAGGAGACGTTAGAAACTACGTCGGAGATGGCAGACGAAGCGCTCAAAACACTCGATGACATGTCTATCGCGGCTGAGGACGAGATCGCGGATGCCGACGTCGCCGAAGCGACGGATGAGCCCACCCTGCCCGAGGCGGATGACACGCAGGCGACGCCCGACGACGAGCAGGACGCCTTCCGCGGCGAGCGCCCGGCGCTGCGCCTCGTCGAAAATCCGGCCCGCCGCCATTCCGACAAGATCGTGCAGCTCGAAACCCGGCGCAACCGTGGCGGCCTTTTCGACGGTCTTTCGACGGGCGAACAGGCGGCATTCCGCGAGATCGCCCGCCAGCTCGGCGAGACCTTCGGCAAGCGCAAGCCCGAGGACCGGCCGCCTGTCGAGGCCGTGCCAGAAGACAGCCCGGCCGATCCCGAAGCACGCATCGACAACGAGCCGGCCGCCGAAGAACCGGTCAAGGAACCCGCCGCCGGCGAGAGCGCGACGGAGATGCCGGGGCTCGAAATCGGCCCGCATGCCGACGATCTTCTGCATGACGACCATGCGGAGCGCGGCTTCGCGCCCTCGCGCCGGCAGATGGATTATGGCCTGACCGCGGCCGTGGTGGATGTGCTGCCCGTCGCCCTGCTCGTGCATGTCGGCGACCGGCTCATCCATGCCAATCCGGAATTCTTCCGCCTGACCGGCTATGCGGGCCTCGAAGATCTCGAAGCCTCGGGCGGGCTCGATATCCTGCTCGCTGGCCCCGACGAAGACGCCGAGGACGGCGACGGCACCATGGCGCTGCGCCATGCCGACGGCGAGAGCACAAGCGCCGTTCGCGCCCGCCTCCAGTCGATTCGCTGGGAGGACGGCACAGCGCTCATGCTGGCGCTGACGCCGGCGCATGAAAAGCCGGTGCTGACGCTGGTCGATACGCCCGCCACCCCGGCGGAATCGGAGGAGAGAGCCAGCGACCAGGCCGCCGCGTCAGCCCTTCGCATCGAGGTCAGCGAACTGCGCTCGATCCTCGAAACCGCGACGGATGGCGTCGTGGTCGTCGGCCAGGACGGCGACATCCGCTCGATGAACCGTTCGGCAAGCGCCCTCTTCAACTATGACGAGGACGAGACGCGCGGCCGGCCGTTCGCGATGCTGTTCGCCCATGAAAGCCAGAAGGCGGTGCTGGATTATCTCGCCGGCCTTTCCGGCCACGGCGTGGCGAGCGTGCTCAACGACGGGCGCGAGGTCATCGGCCGCGAGGCGTCCGGCGGCTTCATCCCACTCTTCATGACGATGGGCCGCCTCTCCTCGTCCTCCGGTTTCTGCGCCGTCATCCGCGACATCACGCAGTGGAAGCGCACGGAAGAGGAGCTGCGCAACGCCAAGCGCGCGGCCGAGACGGCCAATGCCCACAAGAGCGACTTCCTCGCCCGCGTCAGCCATGAGATCCGCACGCCGCTCAATGCCATTATCGGCTTTTCCGACATGATGGCCACGGAGCGCTTCGGCCCCATCGGGCACCCGCGCTACATCGAATATGCCAACGACATCGGCCGCTCCGGCCGCCATGTGCTCGACATCGTCAACGACCTGCTCGACATCTCGAAGATCGAGGCAGGCGAGATGGAGCTGGAATTCACGGCGGTCGGCCTCAACGAGACCATCGCGGAGGCCGTCTCGCTGGTGCAGCCGCAGGCGAACGCCCAGCGGGTCATCATCCGCACCTCGCTCTCGGCCAATGTGCCGCAGATCGTGGCGGATCTGCGCTCGATCAAGCAGATCGCGCTCAACATCCTGTCGAACGCCATCCGCTTCACGCCGTCGGGCGGGCAGATCGTCGTCTCCACGGCCTATGAGCCGAACGGCAGCGTCGTGCTGCGCATCCGCGATACCGGCGTCGGCATGACGCGCAGCGAGCTGGAACAGGCGATGAAGCCCTTCCGGCAGGTGACGACGGGCGCGCGCAAGCGCGGCGACGGCACCGGCCTCGGCCTGCCGCTGACCAAGGCGATGGTGGACGCCAACCGGGCGAATTTCGTCATCAATTCCACGCCGAACGAAGGCACGCTGGTCGAAGTGATCTTTCCCTCGCCCCGCGTGTTGGCAGATTGACCGGGTTGGTCTAGACCGGGCGAAACGCCCGTCGTCGAGGTGAAGCCTTGCAGGTCCTTTCTGAAAGCGTAGCGGCGCGCCGCCGGCGCCGCCTTTCCGGTGCAGCCCGCCACCCGCTCCTTTCGGCCTCCGCCGTGCTCGCGGCGGCCATCGTGCTGATGCCGGCCATCGCCATCCTCGTCATCGCCGCGACGGGCGGCACCGACAACTGGCCGCATCTCCTCAGCAATGTCATTCCGCGCGCGACGCTGCGCACGCTGATCCTGCTCGCCGGGGTCGGCGCGATCACGACGGTCGTCGGCGTCGTCACGGCCTGGCTGGTGGCGAGCTGCGACTTTCCGGGGCGCCGCGTGCTGTCCGGCCTGCTCGTCCTGCCGCTCGCCATTCCCGCCTATCTCGGCGCCTATGCCTTTGCCGAGTTCTTCTCGTTCACCGGGCCGGTGCAGACGGGTTGGCGCGCGCTCTTCGGCTTTCAGACGAGCCGGGACTACTGGTTTCCCGAGGTCCGCACGACCGGCGGGGCGATGCTGGTGCTGTCCAGCGTGCTCTATCCCTATATCTATCTTGCCGCCCGCTCGATGTTCCTGATGCAGGGGCGGGCGGCGGCGGATGTGGCCCGCACGCTCGGCGCCGGGCCGCTGAAAGTGTTCGCGCGGATCCAGATCCCCATGGCGCGGCCGGCGATCATGGTGGGGCTGACGCTCGTGGCCATGGAGACGCTGAACGATATCGGCGCGGTCGAATATCTCGGCGTGCAGACGCTCACCTTCTCGATCTTCGATACCTGGCTCAACCGCGGCAGCCTTGCCGGCGCGGCACAGATCGCCTGCGTCATGCTCGTCTTCGTCGTCTGCCTCATGATGGTCGAACGCGCCGCGCGCCGCCGCCAGCGTTTCGCCAGCCAGAAGACCACCGCCGCCGTGCACGATTCCGTGCGGCTCAGGCTCAAGGGCTGGAAGAAATGGGCGGCAAGCCTCGCCTGCCTCCTGCCGCCGGTGATCGGCTTTGCCATTCCGGTCTTCGTGCTCGGCGGCTATGCCGCGCGGCGCCTCGACCAGTTCGTCTCGACGCGGCTTCTTTCCGCGCTCTGGAACAGCGTGCTCGTATCCGGCTCGACGGCGCTGATCGCCGTTCTCATCGCCTTCCTGCTCGCCTATGCAGCGCGCACGACGCGTTCGCGGTTGAACGCGGTCGCCGGGCGCTTCGCCTCGTTCGGCTACGGCGTGCCGGGGACGGTGCTGGCCATGGGCGTGCTGATCCCGCTCGCCAATTTCGACAATGCGGTCGATGCCTTCCTGCGCGCGCAGTTCGGCATCTCGACCGGCCTTCTTCTCTCGGGCACAGGCTTTGCCATCATCTATGCGTGCACGGTGCGGTTCCTGATGATGGCGGAGGGCACGATCGACGCTGGCTTTCACAAGCTCTCCCCGCATCTCGACATGGCCTCGCGCACCTTGGGGCGCACCAGCAGCCAGACGCTCTTCAGCGTGCTGCTGCCCATGATGCGGCCGGCGACGCTGACGGCGGCGCTGCTCGTCTTCATCGAAACGATGAAGGAACTGTCGGCGACGATCATGCTGCGCCCGTTCAACTTCAACACGCTGGCGACGCTCGTCTATGAAGATGCCTCGCGGGCGAAGGTGGAGGATGCCGGCGTGCCGGCGCTCATCATCGTCGCGGTCGGGCTCATACCCGTCTTCCTCGTCTCGCGTTCGCTCGACGGCAAGAACGGCTAAAAAAGAGGGCGGCAAAAGCCGCCCCGATAGTTGAATGCTGTCCAACGAAAGCGAAGGTGAACGGCCTCATGCCATCGGGCCGGGTGCGACCGGAACGCCCGTCATCGGGCGCGCTCAAGTTGGCACGACCTTGCGCCGTTCCGGTTTAACAAATCCTTACCTGAACGGTTCCGGCACGAACCTTTCGTTCACAACTTCGCGCGTTTGGTTAATGCGGGAGACGGAAATCGTTAATCCCGGCAAGAGGCGGACGTCCGGCTTTCGTTCGCCGTTTTCGGGCGCCCTTGCACGATAATCGAAGGCTATTCCATTTCACCGGCATTTGATTTCTTCCGCACGAGCGCCTATCCCCGTCTTGCTTGAGATACGAATGCCCCGGCATAGGAACCGCGCCGAATGACCCTGTCCCGTTTTCTCCGATCGAAGCTCCTGGTGCGGGGGATTCTCGGTGTCATCGTCGTCGCCGCGGCGCTGCGCATCGCATTTCCCTTCCTCGTGCAGACGGAGACCGTGGCGCAGGGCATCGAGCAGACGCTGGAGAACTGGACGGGTGCAGAGGTGCATGTCGGCAAGAGCGCCGAATTCGTGTTCTGGCCCTATCCGCGCGTGACGCTGGGCAATGTGCGCATCGTCGGCGGCAAGGGCGATGCGGGCGGCGAGCTGGCCTCGATCGAAACCATGTCCGCGACCTTCGACCTTCTCGGCGCGGTGCGCGGCGAACCGGAATTCAGCGATTTCGAGCTCGTCCGGCCGGCCATCCATGTCGGCTGGAACGCCGACGGCGTGTTCAACTGGCGGCACAGCGGCTGGATGATGCAGGCGATCGACGCGACCGCCTCCACGCCCAAGGGGCAGGCGGCGGAGCTGACGGACGAACGCATCGGCACGATTTCCATTCGCGACGGCATTCTCGATGTCGCGCGTGCCGAAGGCGGTCCGTACCGCATCACCGACATCAACGGCAGCCTGACCTGGCCCGCCTTGCGCCAGCGCCTCGACCTTTCCCTTTCCGGCGTCCTCAATGGCGAGATGACCCGCTGGACCTTCGCCAGCGACCAGCCGCTCGCTTTGCTTGCCGGACGAGACGCCCCGGTGCGCACCAACATTTCGGCCGATCCGACGACGGTCAATTTCGAAGGCACGGCCAATCTTTCCGGCAATGCCTTCGTTTCCGGCGCCCTGCAACTCGCCACCCCGTCGCTGAGCCGCATGCTCGCCTGGCAGGGCAAGGACATTCCGGCAGTCGGCAATATCGGCCAGTTGAATGTCGAGGCGAACATCGCGACGTCGGGCTATTCGGCCAAGCTGGAGAATGTGAAACTCACGCTCGACAACGCGCAGGCGACCGGCGTGCTCGACATCGCCATGCCGCCGGAAGGCGTGCCGCAGGTGGGCGGCACGCTCGCCTTCGACCGGATGAACCTGCGTGCGTTCCTGACGGCCTTTTCGCCGCTATCCGGCACCGACGAGAATGCGCCGACCATCGATACGGCCTTCATCCACCAGTTCGGCATGGACCTGCGCCTTTCGGCCAAGACGGCCGATTTTTCGCCTTTCTCGCTGCAGAACCTTGCCGCCGGCATGCGCATCGAAAACGGACGCGCCTCGTTCGACATCGGCGACAGCACCTTCCTCGACGGCCGCATGACCGGGCGCATCGCACTTTCGGAGAACGGCTTTCGCGGCGGCGGCCAGTTGCAGATGTCGGTGAGCAATGTGGATATCGGCGCCATCGTCGGCGCGCTGGCCTTGCCGGGCCCGCTGCCGAGCGGCATCGGCTCGGCCGATTTCGAGCTTTCGACGGACCGCCCGCTCTGGGCAACGACGGCCTCCGACATGTCCGGCCGGTTTCGGCTGCGCATGGGAACGGGCACGCTCACCCATTTCAACCGCCAGGCCTTCGAGGAACGCGCGGCGCGCAACGCCTTCTTCAACATCTCGGAGACCGCCAACGGCTCCTTCGACTTCACGCGCGCGGACGTGGAGGCGCGGCTCGACCGCGGGCTTGCCGAACTCACCAAGGCGGAAATCGAAGGCAACGAGAAGCTGCTGACGCTGTCGGGCATGATTCCCTACCGCACCGGCAGCGTCGCCCTGGCCGGCACGCTCGCCGACCGGCCGCAGGCAGGGGCGACGGCCGTCAAGCCGCCCATCAGCTTCTTCGTCGGCGGGTCCTGGCCGGAGCCGGTCATCTCGCCGATCTCCATCCTGACGGGGCAGCAGCCCCGCCAGTAGAGCCCTCGCCTCAGCGGCCGGCGAAGGCCGCCTGCTCGTCGCGCAGGCGCTGCACCTCGCGCCGCTTCGTCATGATCGACGCGATGACGACGCCGATGGCGACGAGGCCGATGAGCAGCGTGCAGGCGGCGTTGATCTCCGGCGTCACGCCGAGGCGCACCTGGCTGTAGATCTTCATCGGAAGGGTCGTGGCGCCCGGACCCGACGTGAAGCTCGCGATGACGAGGTCGTCGAGCGAGAGCGTCAGCGCCAGCATCCAGCCCGAGAGCACGGCGGGCGCGATGATCGGCAGGGTCACTTCCAGGAAGGTACGGACCGGCGTCGCCCCGAGATCGAGCGCCGCCTCCTCGACCGAACGGTCGAAGGAGAGCAGCCGCGACTGTACCACCACCGTCACGAAGCACATCGAGAAGGTGATGTGCGCCAGCGTCACCGTCACGAACCCGCGATCGAAGCCGATGGCGACGAAGAGCAGGAGCAGCGACAGGCCGGTGATGACCTCGGGCATGACGAGCGGCGCATAGACCATGCCGGAAAAGAGCAGCCGGCCGCGGAAGCGCGTGTAGCGCGTGAGCGCCAGCGCCGCCATGGTGCCGAGCGCGGTTGCGATCGTTGCCGAAAGCAGCGCCACGCGGATCGTCACCCAGGCGGCATCCATGAGCCCCTGGTTGTTGAAGAGCGACACGTACCAGCGCGTCGAGAAGCCGCCCCAGACCGTCACGAGCTTGGACTCGTTGAAGGAGAAGATGACCAGCAGCACGATCGGCAAGTAGAGGAACGCGAAGCCGAGAACGACGGACATGATGTTGAAACGGGACCAGGTGTTCATGGCTTATTTCCCCTGCTCTTCGGCCTTGGCCTGCGCATTCTGGAAGAACACGATGGGCACGACCAGGATGAGGAGCAGGATGGTCGCGACGGCGGCAGAGACGGGCCAGTCGCGGTTCGCGTTGAATTCGTTCCAGAGCGTCTTGCCGATCATCAGCGTCTGCGATCCGCCGAGCAGGTCGGGGATGACGAATTCGCCGACGGCGGGGATGAAGACGAGCATGCAGCCCGCGACGACGCCGGGAATGGAGAGTGGGAACGTCACCTTCCAGAAGGCGGAGATCTGCGGGCAACCGAGGTCCTGCGCGGCCTCGATCAGCGTGTTGTCCATCTTCTCCAGCGCCGAATAGAGCGGCAGCACCATGAACGGCAGGTACGAATAGACGATGCCGATATAGATCGCCCAGTTGGTGTTCATGATGATCAGCGGCGTATCGATGACGCCTATGCCGATGAGGAACTGGTTGAGCAGGCCTTCCGGCTTGAGGATCGCGATCCAGGCATAGACGCGGATCAGGAAGCTCGTCCAGAACGGCAGGATGACCAGCATCAGGAGCGTCGGGCGCAGCGTGCGCGGCGCCTGCGCCATGCCATAGGCGATGGGATAGCCGATGAGCAGCGTGATGAGCGTCGAGACGCCGGCGATCCACAGGCTCGACAGATAGGCGTTGAGATAGAGCGCGTCCTCGGTGAGCCAGACGAAATTGTCGAAGCTGAACTGGCCGATCTTTTCCCACAGGCCGGCAAGGCCGTCCGCCAGTGCGAAGACCGGCTCATAGGGCGGCTGGGCGATCGCGGTGGTGGAAAGCGAGATGCGGAAGACGATGAAGAAGGGGATGAGGAAGAAGAACAGCAGCCAGGCATAGGGAATGATGATGACAAGGCGGCTGAAGATGGCGGAGCCGAGCTTGTTCATCGGTCAATCCTTCAGCACGACGCCGGCCGTTTCCCCGAAGGAGACCCAGACCTTCTCGTCATAGGAAATCGGGTTCTCCACCTCGCGCTGGGCATTCAGCATGGAGGCCTTGACGACCTTGCCGCTGTCCAGCTTGACGTAGAAGACGGTCATGTCGCCGAGATAGCCGATATCCCAGATTTCGCCCTGGGCCGCGTTGACGGAAGCATCCGCGGGCGCTGCGCGCGACACTTTCAGCTTTTCCGGCCGGATGGCGAAGCCGGCCGCATTGCCCGCCGCCGGGGCCTCGGCGGCCGCGGTGCGGATGGTGAAGCCGTCGTTCGAGGCAAGCTCGATCCGGCCGTTGCCGCTCGCCGAGACCTTGCCATCGAGAATGTTCACGTCGCCGATGAAGTCGGCGACGAAGCGGGAATTCGGCGCCTCGTAGATTTCTGCCGGGGTGGCGACCTGGATGACCTTGCCGTGGCTCATCACCGCGATCCGGTCGGCCATGGTCATCGCCTCCTCCTGGTCGTGCGTGACGACCACGAAGGTAAGGCCGAGCTCCTGCTGCAGGTCCATCAGTTCGAACTGGGTTTCCTCGCGCAGCTTCTTGTCGAGCGCGCCGAGCGGTTCGTCGAGCAGCAGCACCTTGGGCCGCTTGGCGAGCGAGCGGGCCAGCGCCACGCGCTGGCGCTGGCCGCCGGAGAGCTGGTGCGGCTTGCGCTTGGCGAATTTCTCGAGCTTCACCAGCTTCAGCATCTGGGCGACGCGCTCGGCGATCTCGTTCTTGGGCATGCCGTCCTGGCGCAGGCCGAAGCCGATATTGCTCTCCACCGTCATGTGCGGGAAGAGCGCGTAGGACTGGAACATCATGTTGACCGGCCGCTTGTAGGGCGGGATGCCGGCAATGTCCTGGCCGTCGAGGATGATCTCGCCCGAGGTCGGCCGCTCGAAGCCGGCAAGCATGCGCAGCAGCGTGGACTTGCCGCAGCCGGACGCGCCGAGCAGGGCGAAGAACTCGCGGTGGTAGATGTCGAGGGTGAGATTGTCGACGGCGGTGAAATCGCCGAACCGCTTCGTGACATTGCGGAACGTGATGAATGGCTTTGCGTCCGGATCCGTCCACGGCGCGAAGGAGCGACGGATATTGCCGAGAGATTTCATTGCCTGTCCCCAACTCTCTTTTTCTGGCAGCTCTAATGAAATTGCCCGGAAGATGCTTCCGGGCAATTCGTCTCTTGGCCGCTTACTGGCCGGTCACGATCTTGGTCCACGTCCGCGTGAACAGACGCTGCGTTTTTGCGTCCAGCGTCGTGTTGGTGAAGAGCTTCTTCAGGGTCTCGTCATCCGGATAGATGGTCGTATCCTTCAGGATTTCTTCCGGAAGCGCGGCCTGGGACGCCTTGTTGCCGTTGGCGTAGTGGATGTAGGTCGATGCCTTGGCGATGACTTCCGGGCGCATGATGTAGTCGAGGAAGGCATGGGCCTCCTCGGGATGCGGCGCATCGGCGGGGATGGCCATCTGATCGAACCACATCTGCGTGCCTTCCTTGGGGATCACGTAGCCGACCTCGACGCCGTTGCCGGCCTCTTCCGCGCGGTCGCGGCCCTGGAAGATATCGCCGGACCAGCCGACGGCGATGCAGATGTCGCCGTTCGCAAGGCCGTTGATGAATTCCGACGAGTGGAACTTGCGCACGAAGGGACGGATCTTCTGCAGCGCTTCCTCGGCCTTGGCGATGTCCGCCGGCTCATGGCTGTCCGGGTTGAGGCCGAGATAGGCGAGCGTGACCGGGATGATGTCGGTCGGGGAATCGAGCAGATTGATGCCGCAATCCTTGAGCTTTTCGGCGTTCGCCGGATCGAAGATCACGTTCCAGCTATCGATCTGGTCCGTGCCGAAGGCTTCCTTGATCTTGGCCTTGTTGTAGCCGATGCCGATCGTGCCCCACATGTAGTTGATCGAATATTCGTTGCCGGGATCGAACGGCTGCATGCGTTCGCTCACCATGTCCCACATGTTCTTGAGGTTCGGCAGCTTGGACTTGTCGAGCTTCTGGTAGACGCCCGCGGAAATCTGGCGCTGGAGGAAGGTATTGGTGGGCACCACCACGTCATAGCCCGTGCCGCCGGCAAGCAGCTTGGTTTCGAGAATTTCGTTGGAATCATAGACGTCGTAGACGACCTTGATACCGGTTTCCTTGGTAAAATCGTCGATGATCGACGAGTCGATATAATCCGACCAGTTGTAGACGTTTACGACTTTTTCCTGTGCGAGGGCACCGCCGGCGCCAAACAGCGCGACAGCAGCGGCAGTCGCCAAAAGAGTACGTCTTATCATTGATTTTTCTCCCAGTTTCTTTCACGGGCCTATGCGTTGGTATGAAGAACAGTCGCCGATTATGGTTGTTTTTCGAGAGGCGACAAGCTGCATTCTACGCAAACAAAGGTCGAATTTTTGTATCACATTGTTCCCATTGCTATCATATTTGAAGCGCTATCGCCGCCGGAAAGCAAGCGGAATTTTACTGGAAGTCGAAAAGGCTGAGGCCCGCCACCATCTCGTCCAGCCCCAGCGGTCGCGTGACGGGCGGTTCGGCCCGCGCCAGACAGCCTTGCCGCTCGCACAGCCGGCATGCCGTGCCGACGGCAACGGCACCCTCGCGCCGCACCGCTTCCCCGTACACGGTCTCCTCCGCATGCGCCGCATCGCAGCCGAGGAGAAGCGCCGTGCGACGCACGCGTTCGGCAAAGACGCCCTGCGGGCCCTCCAGGGTGCGGGAGACCGTCAGGAACGCGGCGCCATCGGGCATTTCCACACGATCGACGAGAATCTGGCCCGGCTGGGAAAAGGCGGAATGCACGCCGAGCTTCGGACAGCCCCCGCCGAACCGGGCCTGCGGGAAGCCCTGCGCGCCGGCACGGCGGAAGCGGTTGCCGGCATTGTCCATCTCCAGCATGAAGAAGGGCACGCCCGCCTTGCCCGGCCGCTGCAGCATGGTGAGCCGGTTCGCCGCCTGCTCGTAGGAGACGCCGAAGCGCGAGCGCAGCACGTCGATATCGTAACGCGCACGCTGCGCCGTCGAATGAAAGGCCTCATAGGGCATCATCAGCGCATGGGCGGCGTAACGCGCCAGCTCGAAGCGGGCGATGCGCCTGGCCTCCGCCGTCGTGAAGGCGAGGAGGTCGAGTTCGGCGAAGATCTCGTCCTGTAGCGCAAGCTGCACCGTTTCCATGGCGATCTCGCGCAACTGGTCGAAGGGCGACAGGCGCTCGGACAGGAAGAGGCGCATGGAGTGCCGATCGAAGCGGCGGCGCAGGTTCGGCATGGTATGGACCGGCAAAAGGCGCACGACGACCCCATGCTCCTTGCGCAGCCAGCCCTTGAGCGCCGACGCAAGGTCATCGCCCGGCGCGAGCGCCGCATGGAACCGTTCGGCCGCCTCGTCGATGGCGCCGAAATAGTTCGGGCGGTTCTCCAGCTTGTCGCGCACCTCGTCCATCGGCAGCAAGGCGCCCGAGAGCATGGTCGCATGGCCTTCCCGGGCGAGCACCTCGGCAAGGTCGGTGAGGCGCGCGGCCTGCTCACGATAGGCACGGTAGAGCTTCAGGATGCCGCTCGCCACGTTCGGCGCGGCATCGGCGATCTCCACCAGTTCGTGATCGCCCGGTAGTTCGCCGGCGAGCAGCGGATCGGCGAAGACTTCGCGAAGCTGGCGCGCATTGCCGGCGCTTTCGCCCTGGAGCTCGTCGAGGTCCACCTTATAGACGGAGGCGAGCCGCAGCAGGAGCTGCACCGTCAGCGGCCGCTGATTGCGCTCGATGAGGTTGAGGTAGGAGGGCGAGATCGACAGTCCCTCGGCCATCGCCGTCTGGGTCAGGCCGAGCACATTGCGGATGCGCCGGACTTTCGGGCCGGCAAAGATCTTGTTCTCCACCATATGTCAAATCCTTTACACGATCGCGCCGGGTACATCTTTTACAGGATTTACTTTTTTACAGAGCGATCCTGTCAAAGGCAATACATCATTACCCGATTGCATCGCTGATTTTCCGGATTTTTCTCGATCTATTGTGCGCTGCGATGTAAATAATGTCACATGAAATCGGACAGCGAAGAGACCGGCACCCGATCCCGACATATCATACCGGAGGACACCATGACTGACTTTTACAACCTCGTCCCGAGCGCGCCCAAGGGCCGGTTCGACGGCATCGAGCGCCCCTATACGGCCGAGACGGTCGAGAAGCTGCGCGGCTCGGTCCAGATCCGGCACACGCTCGCCGAAAACGGTGCGAACCGGCTGTGGAAGCTCATCCATGAGGAAGACTTCGTCAACGCGCTCGGCGCGCTCTCCGGCAACCAGGCCATGCAGATGGTCCGCGCCGGCCTGAAGGCGATCTACCTGTCCGGCTGGCAGGTCGCCGCCGACGCCAACACGGCGTCCGCCATGTATCCCGACCAGTCGCTCTATCCGGCAAACGCCGCGCCGGAGCTTGCCAAGCGCATCAATCGCACGCTCCAGCGCGCCGACCAGATCGAGACGGCGGAAGGCAATGGCCTCTCGGTCGACACCTGGTTCGCGCCGATCGTCGCCGACGCGGAAGCCGGCTTCGGCGGCCCGCTCAACGCCTTCGAGATCATGAAGGCCTTCATCGAGGCGGGTGCTGCCGGCGTCCACTTCGAGGACCAGCTCGCATCGGAAAAGAAGTGCGGCCATCTCGGCGGCAAGGTCCTGATCCCGACTGCGGCCCATATCCGCAACCTCGACGCCGCGCGCCTTGCCGCCGACGTCATGGGCGTGCCGACCCTCATCGTCGCCCGCACGGACGCCGAGGCGGCAAAACTGCTCACCTCCGACATCGACGAGCGCGACCAGCCCTTCGTCGACAAGGACAAGGGCCGCACGGTCGAGGGTTTCTACCAGGTCAAGAACGGCATCGAGCCGTGCATCGCCCGCGCCATCTCCTATGCTCCGCATTGCGACCTGATCTGGATGGAGACCGGCAAGCCGGACCTCGAACAGGCGAGAAAATTCGCAGAAGCGGTGCACAAGGCCCATCCCGGCAAGCTGCTCGCCTACAATTGCTCGCCCTCGTTCAACTGGAAGAAGAACCTCGACGACGCGACGATCGCCAAGTTCCAGCGCGAGCTGGGCGCGATGGGCTACAAGTTCCAGTTCATCACGCTCGCCGGCTTCCACCAGTTGAACTTCGGCATGTTCGAGCTCGCCCGCGGCTACAAGGAGCGCCAGATGGCCGCCTATTCCGAGCTGCAGGAGGCGGAATTCGCCGCCGAGGTTAACGGCTACACCGCGACCAAGCACCAGCGTGAAGTCGGCACCGGCTATTTCGATGCCGTCTCCATGGCTATCACCGGCGGCCAGTCCTCGACCACCGCCATGCATGAATCGACCGAGCACGAACAGTTCCGCCCGGCCGCCGAGTAACCCCGAACATCAATCTTCAAGAACCCCATAGAGCCGCATTTCCTGCGACGGCAGGCCTACCGCCTACCTGCAAAATGCTCAGAAGAGGAGAAATGCCATGACAGTCCAGACCCGCGTCAAGGAACGAGCCGAAGAACAGGCTTCCGCCATGACCGCCGACCAGCAGGCCATGATCCGCATGGTCGCCAACGACCTGCACCGCCTCAACCAGTCCGTCATGAAGGCGGTCGAGGCCGGCGTCTCGGTCGAACTCGTCCGCTCCGCCCGCCACCACGGCGGAGAGGGCAACTGGGGCGACCTCCTGATCCCGGTCATCGTGACGCAGGGCCGCGGCTGACAAAAGCATCTCCAGTCGAAGAACGATCCCCGGCGTTCCCTGCGCCGGGGATTTTCATGTCCGGCTCGGGCGCTTGCCGGCGAAAAGATCGGCGTGACTTTTCAGGAGCTTGAACAACCGGTCGGAAACGGTGCGGATGTCGCGCCGGTGCCGGTCCTCGCTGTTGGCGACGATCCACTGGTGATGGCGAAGGTCGCGGATCTCCTCGCCCGCCCGTTCCAGCTCGGGATCGAGATCTCCGACAAAACAGGGCAAGACGGCCAGTCCCGCGCCCGCACGCACGAGATCGAGCAGTGACCGCGGACGACTGACGAGGATGGCGATCGCGCCATGTTGCCGCTCGTGCGGCCAGCGCAGATAAGGCGACACCGCATCCTGCTCAGATATCGCCAGCCAGCGGCCGGCGAGCGCTTCCCCGGCATTCTTCCGGCGATAGGCCGCGTATGCCACCTCACCCGCATGCCGGCTGATCAGGCTCGGCTCCGCCGGTTCCACCGCGCGTATGCCGACATCCACTTCGCGATGCGCAAGCGTGGCACGGCGCTCGGAAATCGAGATACCCAGACGGAAGGGGTCGCGCGCGGTGCAGACTGCAGAGATATTCTCGCAGATCAGCCACGCCACCCAGGTTCCGGCCATCACCCGCACGAAGCTGGCGCCTTGTCCTTCCTGGCGCCAGCTCTCGACGCCGCGCGCGACCGATTCCATGGCGAGCAGCTTGTCGAACAGTGCCTGCCCGTCGCCCGTCAGCCGGTATCCCGTCTGGCTGCGTAAAAAGAGCGGACGGCCTATGGCCTCCTCTACCTGCAAGACGCGCCGCCCTACGGTTGCGGGGCTGAAGCCCGATACCTCGGCGGCGGCGGTAAGCCCGCCCTGCCGGGCGACCTCCAGGAAGATGCGATAGGATTCCCACGATATGTCTTTCATGGATGAAAAACATAGTGCGCTTTCTTCCCTACGGGAATGCGAATTTGAAGGGTAGTTTTCCTTTGTTCGCCTAACGCAGCCGACGCGATCCATTCCAGACCCGCCCAACGCGCCTTCCCGCGCCACGGCGTGGCGTTGCTTTTCGACAGGAGACAGACATGCACGACATGCTCGGCTTTGCCATGCTCTTCGAGCTCTCGCAGAAACCCCGCCGCCGCAAACTGGAATTCGACCACCTCCGCGAGAAAGGACCTTTCCGCCTGTGGCTATCCCTCTTCATTCCGTCCCTGCATCCGTGGAAATAGAATGGCCCGGCAGAGCCAGGCCATCTATTGCTTGGGGGTCGTCCTTCACGCCGCGCGGTAGACCGCCGTCTCGTCCGCTTCCAGGCGGAACTGCTCGACCAGCATCATCAGCGTGTCGGCGTCGCCCGCGAGCTTGCGGCTGGCGGCGGTGGTGAGATCGACCATCGAGGCGTTCTGCTGTGTCATCTGGTCCATCTGGTTGACGGAGCCGTTGACCTCCTGCAGTGCCGCCGCCTGGTCGCGGCTCGCCGTCGCCATCATGTCGACATGCTGGCTGACGGTGACGATCTGCTGGCTGATCGCGGCCAGCACCGCACCCGTCTCCTGCACGAGGTGCGAGCCGGCACTGACCTCGCTCGTCGATTTCTCGATAAGACCCTTGATCTCCTTGGCGGCCTGCGCGGAGCGCTGGGCGAGTTCGCGTACTTCCTGCGCCACGACCGCGAAGCCCTTGCCGGCCTCGCCGGCGCGCGCCGCCTCGATACCGGCGTTCAGCGCCAGCAGATTGGTCTGGAAGGCGATGTCGTCGATGACCTCGATGATCTGCTCGATCTGGCGCGAGGCCCCCTCGATACGGCCCATGGCGGCGATCGCGTTGTTGACGACCGCGGCGGAGCTGTCGGCGCTACGCTTGGTCGTGCCGACGACGAGGTTGGCCTCGTGCGCCCGCTCGGCGGAGGAGCGCACGGTCGCCGTGATCTCCTCGACGGCGGCGGCCGTTTCCTCCAGTGAGGACGCCTGGGATTCGGTGCGCTTGGCGAGCGCATCGCCCGATTGCAGCATTTCGGCGCCGCTGCGCTGGATCGACAGCGCATTGTTGCGGATCTGGCCGAGCGTGTCCTGCAGGCGGGTGAGCGAGACGTTGAAGTCCTGGCGGAGTTGTTCGAGGCGGCCGTTGAACGGCGTCTCGATCTGGCGCGACAGGTCGCCCTGCGCGAGGCGGCCGAGGCCGGCGGCGAGCGCGTTGACGGCAAAGTCGATCTCGCGGTCGAGGCTCTGCTTTTCCGCGTCGTTGCGGGCGCGCTCGGCTTCCGCCGCGGCGCGCTGCTGCTCGCTCTCCTCCTCGATGCGGATTTTCGACAGGGCGTTCTCCTTGAAGACGCCCAGCGCGCGAGCCATGTCGCCGATCTCGTCGGCGCGGCCCTCGCCGGAAATGCCGGTATCGAGGAAGCCGTCGGCCAGGCGCCGCATGGCGCCGGTGATCTGGCCGATCGGCCCCTTCAGCGTCAGCACCAGCGCGATGCCAGCAAGGATGGCGATCGCAGCACCGGCGACGGTGGCGAGCACCGACACCTGGTTGGCCTTCTCACGCTCGGTGCCGGCGCTGGTCTTCTGTTCTTCGGCGAACTGGCTCAGGAGGTTCCAGATCGTGTCGATCGACTGGCCCGCGGCCTCGAAATCGGCGGCGCGCTCGGTGCTGATCTTCACCAGGGCGGCGCTGTCGGCCTCGATGCGCTCCAGCACCGGGCGCAGCGTCTCGTCCACCTTGTCGAAGAAGGGAAGACCGCTTGCCGCGCCGCGCAGGCCGTTCATGTCGATGCGCAGGATGGAGAGGTTGCCGAGCAGCTTGACGCGGTTCTTTTCCGAAGTCTGGCCAAGGAAGCGCGCGGCGGCAACCTCGATATCGTCGATCGAGGAGACCAGCTTGCGCGTGGAACCGAGCACCGCTTCGGACTTGATGATCGGCGCGTCGAGCTCGTTGAAGATGCGGGTCGCCTCGCGCATCTTTTCGGCGGCAGCGCCCTGAAGCTGAATGGTGACCTGGCGGAAGCGGTTCACCCGGCGGCCGATCTCCGGCACGGTGACGCTCGCCGGATCCGACGAGGAGAGCAGACCGCTCAATTCTTCGATCGTGTTGCGAATGGTGATCGAGACGACCTTCTGGTTCTTCGGCAGGATCATCGCGATCGAGCGCTCGGTCTTCGTGAAGAAGGGATAGCGCTCCTTGACCAGCTTCATCTGGTCTTCGGGCGTCGCGCCCCGGCTGAACTCGGACAGGAACTCGCCGAAGAACTTGCTGGCATTGGTCAGGCGCTCGGCCTCGCGCAGCATGCTCTTGGCTGCGTTCTCGTTCTGCCGCACCGTGCGCTGGAGCTTGGTCGCCTCGTCGAGGATCTTCACCTGCTCGCTGGAGAGGGTGTTGAGGTTGCCGGTCATCGTGTCGTGCAGGCCGATCTCACTCACATAGAGCGCCCAGAGACCATCCATGCGGGCCTCGATACCCTTGGTCTGCGCCTCGGCATCGACCAGCTTGGACTTGTCGGCATCAGGCGCCAGACCGTCCATCGTCGCCTGGAGCACGCCGACCTGCGCCGTCAGGCGCTCGTGCACGGCATTGCGGCTTTCCTCGCTGGTATTCTGAAGGAACCGGTTCATGCCGGCATAGACGTCCTTGAAGCCGCTGAGCGACTGGAGGACGCTGTTGGAAATCTCCATGCGGCCTTGCAGCAGGCCGGAGGCGTAAAGCCCGGTAAAGCCCACGGCGCAGATGCTGAGCACGAAGGGCAGGATGAAAACCAGAACCTTCGTCTGGATCTTGAAACGGGCGAGAATCTTGTCAATGAACATGGCGGAACATCCGTTGTCGGCGTGCTCCACCCCTGCCCTTTTCGGGCCTCCCCAGGATTCGGACGCCGGATTACCGACTTTCATGCGGCCGCAATGCCGCTAATCCGGGGGAGCAATCATTGCGCGCCACGTCAGCGTCCGTCATGGGGACGCGGCATCCGGAACCCTATGCGCGGATCATCGGCGGCAATCTTTAAAATTCCATCACCGCTTAAACCGATTTATGACGGTCAGACAGCGCTAGAGCACGGCAAAGGCGAGACTGGCAAGGAGGATCGCGGCCAACGTGCAATTGACGCCGATCGCCAGCAGCCTGCGGCGGCTTTCCTCGGCAACGGCAATGGCAACGGCACGGGCAGGACGGTTTCTGGCGGGCATGCGGCGATACTCCGTTACGAAATACAGGCAATCCGGAGACGATCCGGCCAGCCGGCCCACATCATGCTGCTTCCGGCGTTCCGGAAGGCCGACCTTTCGGGAGCATCCGCCCCAAGGCCTTAATGGACGGTAAAGATCGCTGGGAACTCATACGTCCTGGCCCGCCGCATGGCCCGAAGCCCAGGCCCATTGGAAATTGTAGCCGCCGAGCCAGCCGGTGACGTCCACCGCCTCGCCGATAAAGTAAAGCCCGGGCACGGCCCTTGCCGCCATGCTGCGGGAATCGAGCGCGGCCGTATCGACGCCGCCGAGGGTGACTTCCGCCGTGCGGTAGCCTTCCGAGCCCGGCGGGCGCAGGCGCCAGTCGCCGAGCCGCTGGACCAGCGCATCGATGCGCCGCCCCGGCTGCTCGGCAAGCGGCCCGTCGATGCCAAGTTCGGTGACAAGGAGCTGCGCGAGCTTCTTCGGCATGTGCTCGGCGAGCACGGTCTGCAACGCCTGCCGGCCGTTCGCGCGCCGGGCGGCGGCGATGACGGCGGCAAAATCCACATCCGGGCGGATGGCGAGGGAAATCTCCTCGCCATCCCGCCAGTAGGAGGAGATCTGGAGGATGGCGGGGCCGCTGAGGCCGCGATGCGTGAAGAGCGCGGCCTCCCGGAACTCCGTCTTGCCGTGGCGGGCGATGACGTCGACGGCGACGCCCGGCAGCCCCTCATGGGCGGCCAGCGTCGCGGGATCGAGCATCAGCGGCACGA
Source organism: Shinella zoogloeoides (assembly GCF_030733845.1). Classification (NCBI taxonomy): domain Bacteria; kingdom Pseudomonadati; phylum Pseudomonadota; class Alphaproteobacteria; order Hyphomicrobiales; family Rhizobiaceae; genus Shinella; species Shinella zoogloeoides. The sequence continues at coordinate 390,731 of NZ_CP132311.1, read as the reverse complement.
GGCCGGCGCGGGTCTCGACGACCGGCAGGCCGAACTGCTCGGCGATGCGATAGGCAAAACCCGTCGCGCCCATCTTCGGGATGGACTTGCCGCCCGTCGCCACGACGAGCGATGCGGCTTCCACGATGCCGCTCTCCGTGACGATGCGGAAGGCATTGCCGTCATGCTCGACGGCATCGATCGTCGTCGAAAGCCGCAACTCCGCGCCCGCCGCCTTCATCTCGGCCAGCAGCATGGCGATGATGTCCTTCGCCGAATTGTCGCAGAAGAGCTGCCCTAGCGTCTTCTCATGCCAGGGGATGCGGTGACGCTCGACGAGATCGAGGAAATCGCGCGGCGTGTAGCGCGCGAGCGCCGACTTGCAGAAGTGCGGATTGGCGGAGAGGAAATTCTTCGGCCCAGCATGAATATTGGTGAAGTTGCAGCGCCCACCGCCGGAAATGCGGATTTTCTCACCGGGCGCGCGGGCATGGTCGATGACGAGCACGCGGCGCCCGCGCCGGCCCGCCTCGATGGCGCACATCATGCCTGCCGCGCCTGCTCCGATAATGACGACGTCCCGCCGCTCTGCCACGTATCCAGCCCCTGTTCGATGCCTTCCTTTCGGTGATCGCGGGCGAATGTCAACCGACGGCGTGCGCATAAAATCCTGAAAAATCGCGTTTTCTACCCCCTGGGGGGAGCTAGTAAAGGGTCAAACTCTCGGTATGATGGCGCCATCGTCAACAAAACCGGTGCCTCATGCCGTCCAAGAAGAAAGTCGTTACGCCCACCATCGAGAAAGACGCACGCTCCACCAAAATCCCTCCCGCCATCAGCGTGCCGCGTGGGGTAAAGACCTGGAAGGACGCCGCAGATTGGCTTCGCGCCCGCGGTATCGAGGACATCGAATGCATCACGCCGGACCTTGCCGGCGTGCCGCGCGGGAAGATGATGCCGTCGTCGAAGTTCACCTCGAACACGTCGCTGGCCCTGCCTTCCGCGCTCTACCGTCACACGATTTCCGGCGACTATCCCGAAGAGACCGGCAATTTCCGCTATGAGCCGCGCGACAGCGACCTGAAGCTCCTGCCGGATCTCTCCACGCTCTCCGTCGTGCCGTGGGAGACCGATCCGACAGCGCAGGTCATCTGCGACATCGTCGGCTCGACCGGCGAGAACGTGCCCTATACGCCCCGCAACGTCCTGAAGAACGTCGTCAAGATGTATCGCGACCGCGGCTGGCGGCCGGTCGTCGCGCCCGAGATCGAGTTCTACCTCGTCGCCATGAACGAGGACCCGGACTATCCGCTGCATCCGCCGAAGGGCCGGTCCGGCCGCGCCATTCTCGGCGGCCAGGGCTATTCCATAGCGGGGATCAACGAGTTCGACGAACTGATCGACGACATCTACCATTTCTCCGAAAAGCAGGGTCTCGAGATCGATACCCTGATCCACGAGGAGGGACCGGCGCAGCTCGAGATCAACCTGCGCCACGGCGATCCTATCGAGCTGGCCGACCAGGTCTTCCTGTTCAAACGCACGATCCGCGAGGCGGCGCTGAAGCACGGCATCTACGCCACCTTCATGGCCAAGCCCATGCAGGGCCAGGCGGGCTCGGCCATGCACATCCACCAGTCCGTGGTCGAGATCGAGACCGGCAAGAACGTCTTCTCCAATCCGGACGGTTCTGCCTCCAAGGAGTTCTTCCACTTCATCGGCGGCATGCAGGCCTATGTGCCGAAGACGCTGGTGATGATGGCGCCCTACGTGAACTCCTACCGCCGCCTGACGCCGGACATGTCCGCGCCGGTCAACAATGCCTGGGGCTACGACAACCGCACGACGGCGTTTCGCGTGCCGGTTTCGGACGCGGCGGCGCGGCGCGTCGAGAACCGCCTGCCGGGGTCGGATGCCAATCCGTACCTGGCGCTCGCGGCCTCGCTCGGCTGCGGCCTGCTCGGCATCATGAATGGCATCGAACCGAGCGAACCGACGGGCGACACCGCCAACGAGGGCACGATCGACCTGCCGCGCGGCCTTTTGGAGGCCGTGTCGCTGCTTGAATCGGACCCGGCGTTGGCGGATGTGCTGAGCGCGGAGTTCATCGGCCTCTATGCCGGCGTCAAGCGCGGCGAGTTCGAGACCTTCATGCAGGTGATCAGTCCCTGGGAGCGCGAGTTCCTGCTGCTCAACGTCTGAGCTATCAGGCGGTCCGGGCCGCCGAAGAGATCAGTCCCACGAGAGCGGCCGGCGCCCCGGCGCGCCGCCGCATCCTCTTGACCCATGAGTGTGTGCAATGCCCTGGCAAAGCCCGATTTCCCCCGGCATCTCCTGGTATGAAGCCAGTGTCGGAGAACGCCCCGAATATGCCCCCCTCGACGGTTCCGTCGAGACCGACGTCGCCATTGTCGGCGGCGGCTTCACCGGCCTCCAAGCGGCCTACAACCTCGCGAAGAAGGGCGTCCGCGTCACGCTCATCGAGGCGCACCGCTTCGGCGACGGCGCGTCCGGCCGCAACGGCGGCCAGCTTGGCACCGGCCAGCGCGCCGAGGCGGAGGTGCTGGAGGCCGAAATCGGCTTCGAGCGCGCCAAGGCGCTGTTCGACCTTGCGGAAAACGCCAAGCGCCATATCCACGACTTCGCGGCCGCGCAAAACCTCGATATCGACTATGTTCCCGGCCAGCTCAATGTCAGCCACAAGACAAGCTACGAGAAGGATTTTCGCGAGCATATCGAGATCGCGGCGACCCGCTACGGCTATCCGCACATGCATTACATGGACCGGGCGGAAACCGAGCAGCGCGTCGGCTCGAAACGCTTCCATTTCGGCATTCGCGACACCGGCACCGGGCATATCCACCCGATGAAGCTGCTCGTCGGCATCGCCCGCGCGGCACAGGCCGCGGGCGCCGGCCTCTACGAGAAGACCCCTGCCCTGAAGATCGAACGGGCCGGCGGCAAGGCGGTGATCACCACGGCGCGCGGCACGATCCGCGCCGACAAGGCGCTGGTCGCCTGCAATGCCTATATCGGCGATCTGGAGCCGAAGACGGCGGCGCATGTCATGCCGATCCGCTCCTTCATCGGCGCGACGGTGCCGCTCGACAAATTCCCGTCGGTCATTCCCGGCGGCGAGGCGATCGCCGACACGCGATTCGTCGTGCGCTACTTCCGCAAGACCCGCGACGGGCGGCTGCTCTTCGGAGGGCGCGAGGCCTATTCCGAAAACCTCGACGACATGACCCCGCCCATCCGCCGGCAGATCGAGGAGGTTTACCCCGAACTCAAGGGCATCGAGATCACCCATGCCTGGGGCGGCTCGGTCGGCATCACCATGCCGCGCAAGCCCTATGTGCGCGAGGTCATGCCCGGTATCACGACGATCGGCGGTTATTCCGGCCATGGCGTCATGCTGTCGAACTATTGCGGCAAGCTTTATGCCGACGACGTGACGGACGGCAGCGCCGAACTCGACCAGTTGAAGGCCTTGAAAATCCCGGCATTTCCCGGCGGAGCCCGGTTCCGTTCGCCGCTGCTGTTCCTCGCCATGACGTGGTACGCGATGCGCGACAGGCTCTGATCCCGTTGGAAAGCTCGATTTTGTTGCGATGCACGCTGGCGTTTTTAAATCGATTAGATTATAACACCCGGCAATAGAACAAGATCGAGATATCCGATGAGCAGCCAGATCATTCCTGTTGAACCCTTCGACTATGTCGTCTTCGGCGGAACCGGCGACCTTGCGGAGCGCAAGCTCCTTCCGGCCCTCTATCACCGCCAGCTCGCGGGCCAGCTTTCCGACCCGACGCGCATCATCGGCGCGTCGCGCACCGCCTATACGGATGCGGACTACCGCAAGTTCGCCATCGATGCGCTGAAGGAACACCTCAAGCCCGGCGAATTCGAGGACGAGCAGGTCAGGATCTTCTGCGACCGGCTGTTCTACGTCGCCGTCGATGCCAAGTCCGATCAGGGCTGGGACAAATTGAAAGACCTTCTGGACGAGGGTAAGGAGCGCGTGCGCGCCTTCTACCTCGCCGTCGCCCCGGCCATCTTCGGCGACATCTCGGAGAAGATCCGCGACCACAAGCTGATCACCAAGCAGACCCGCATCGTCGTGGAAAAGCCGATCGGCCGGGACCTTGCCTCCGCCGACGCGCTGAACAACACGATCGGCAAGGTCTTCCGCGAAGAGCAGATCTTCCGCATCGACCACTATCTCGGCAAGGAGACGGTGCAGAACCTCATGGCGCTGCGCTTTGCCAATGCGCTCTACGAGCCGCTGTGGAACTCCGCCCATATCGACCATGTGCAGATCACGGTGGCCGAATCGGTCGGCCTCGAAAGCCGCGCCGGCTACTACGACAAGGCCGGCGCGCTGCGCGACATGGTGCAGAATCACATTCTCCAGCTCCTCTGCCTCGTGGCGATGGAAGTGCCCTCCTCGATGGACGCGGAAGCCGTGCGCGACGAGAAACTGAAGGTGCTGCGCGCGCTGAAGCCGATCGACCAGTACAATGTCGAGCGGCTGACGGTGCGCGGCCAGTACCGCGCCGGCGCTTCGGCGGGCGGCCCGGTCAAGGGCTATCTGGAAGAGCTGGAAGGCGGCGTCTCCAACACGGAGACCTTCGTCGGCATCAAGGCGGAGATCGGCAACTGGCGCTGGGCGGGCGTGCCCTTCTACATCCGCACGGGCAAGCGCCTTGCCGCGCGCATGTCGGAAATCGTCATCACCTTCAAGCCGATCCCGCATTCGATCTTCGACCCCTCGGCCGGCCGCATCGAGCAGAACCAGCTCATCATCCGCCTGCAGCCGGACGAAGGCGTCAAGCAGTCGCTGATGATCAAGGATCCCGGCCCGGGCGGCATGCGCCTGCGCAACGTCTCGCTCGACATGAGCTTTGCCGAGGCCTTCGACGCGCGCAATGCGGACGCCTACGAGCGCCTGCTGCTCGACGTCATCCGCGCCAACCAGACGCTCTTCATGCGCCGCGACGAGGTCGAGGCCGCATGGCGCTGGATCGATCCGATACTCAAGGCCTGGGAAGCGACCGGCCAGCAGGCGCAAGGCTATACGGCCGGCACCTGGGGTCCGAGCCAGGCCATCGCCCTCATCGAGCGCGACGGCCGCACCTGGCATGAAACGTAGGAAAAGCCGATGAGCGCGAGACTGCATGAATTCAAGGACGGCGCGGCGCTGGCCGAAGGGCTGGCGGACAGGGTCGCCGCCGTGCTTGCGGACGCCGTCGCCACCCGCGGCAAGGCGACGATCGCGGTGTCCGGCGGCTCCACGCCGAAGGCCTTCTTCAAGGCGCTGTCCGCCCGCGACATCGACTGGTCCAAAGTGACGGTCACGCTCGTCGACGAGCGCTTCGTGCCGGCGGACAATCCGCGTTCCAACCACCTTCTCGTTGCCGAAAACCTTTTGCAGGACAAGGCGAAGGCGGCGAACTTCCTGCCGCTCTACCGGGACGCCGGCAGCGCGGAGGAAGCCGCAAAGCTCGTCTCCGAAGATACGGGCGCGCTCGGCCACCCCTTCGACGTCGCCGTCCTCGGCATGGGAACGGATGGCCATACGGCCTCGTTCTTCCCGGGCGGCAGCAAGCTGGCCGAGGCGATCTCGGCGCAAACGCCGCGCGGCGTCATCACCATGGAGGCGGAAGGCGCGGGCGAACCCCGCCTTACCTTCACCTTTGCCAGCCTCCAGGATGCGCGCCTGCTGGTGCTGCATATCGAGGGACAGGGCAAGAAGGACGTCCTTGCCGCCGCCGAGAGCGATGGCCCGGAGGAAGACATGCCGATCCGTGCCATTCTCCGCCGGGCGCAAACGCCCGTCGATATCTACTGGGCGCCCTAGAGCGCCCAGCCGGCTGAAGCCGAACATGACTGGCGTCGCAAGGACGCCCTACCCCGCGGATGGCGCAGCTCTTTCGCTCGCCTTGCCGTGAAAGAACGCAATCGAGAAAGTCAGGATAGCTCCCATGTCCGCAGACAAACGCATCGAAGCCATCACAGCCCGCATCGTCGAACGCTCGAAGCCGTTGCGCGAGCCCTATCTCGACCGCGTGCGCGCGGCCGCCTCCAAGGGCGTGCACCGCGCCGTGCTCTCCTGCGGCAACCTCGCGCACGGCTTTGCCGTCTGTTCCCCCGCCGAGAAGGACGCGCTCGCCGGCGACCGCGTTCCCAATCTCGGCATCATCACCTCCTACAACGACATGCTCTCGGCCCACCAACCGTTCGAGACCTATCCGGCGCTCATCCGCGAGGCCGCGCGGGAAGCGGGCGGCGTGGCGCAGGTCGCCGGGGGCGTGCCGGCCATGTGCGATGGTGTCACGCAGGGCCAGCCGGGCATGGAGCTGTCGCTCTTCTCGCGCGACCTGATCGCCATGGCGGCCGGCGTCGGCCTGTCGCACAACATGTTCGATTCGGTTGTCTATCTCGGCGTCTGCGACAAGATCGTGCCGGGCCTCACCATCGCGGCCCTGACCTTCGGTCACCTGCCCGCCATCTTCATTCCCGCCGGCCCTATGACCTCGGGCCTGCCGAACGACGAGAAGGCGCGCGTGCGCCAGCTCTATGCCGAGGGCAAGGCCGGGCGCGCGGAACTGCTCGAAGCCGAATCCAAGTCCTATCACGGCCCCGGCACCTGCACCTTCTACGGCACCGCCAATTCCAACCAGATGCTGATGGAGATCATGGGCTTCCACATGCCCGGCGCCTCCTTCATCAATCCCGGCACGCCGCTGCGCGACGCCTTGACGAAGGAAGCGGCCAAGCGTGCGCTCGCCATCACCGCGCAGGGCAACGAATTCACGCCCGCCGGCGAGATGATCGACGAGCGCTCCATCGTCAACGGCGTGGTAGGCCTGCATGCCACCGGCGGCTCGACCAACCACACGCTGCACCTCCTCGCCATGGCGCGCGCCGCCGGTATCGTGCTGACCTGGAAGGATATTTCAGAGCTCTCCGACGTCGTGCCGCTGCTCGCCCGCGTCTATCCGAACGGGCTTGCCGACGTTAACCATTTCCACGCGGCCGGCGGCATGGGCTTCCTGATCCAGGAACTCCTGAAGACCGGCATGCTGCATGACGACGTGCGCACGGTCTACGGCCAGGGCCTGAAGGCCTATGCGATCGATCCGAAGCTCGGCGAAAACGGCGCCGTGCATCGGGAGCCGGCGCCGAAGGTCAGCCACGATCCGAAGATCCTCGCCAATATCGAGACGCCCTTCCAGCCGACGGGCGGCCTGAAGATGCTGGCGGGCAATATCGGAAGCGCCGTCATCAAGATTTCCGCCGTGAAGCCGGAGCGTCATGTCATCGAGGCGCCGGCCAAGGTCTTCCACGACCAGCAGGAACTCAACGTCGCCTTCAAGAACGGCGAGCTGACGGGCGATTTCATCGCCGTCGTGCGTTTCCAGGGGCCGAAGTCGAACGGCATGCCGGAACTGCACAAGCTGACCACCGTGCTCGGCATCCTGCAGGATCGCGGCCAGCGCGTGGCGCTGCTCACCGACGGGCGCATGTCCGGCGCCTCCGGCAAGGTTCCCGCCGCCATCCATGTGACGCCAGAAGCGGTCGACAACGGCCCGATCGGCCGCATCCGCAACGGCGACATCATCCGGCTCGATGCCACCCACGGCACGATCGAGGTTCTGGTGGACGCCGCCGAGTTCGCCGCCCGTTCGCAGGCCGTGGCCGACCTGTCGGGCAACGAATTCGGCATGGGCCGCGAACTCTTCGCACCCTTCCGCGCCATCGCGGGGCCGGCGGATCACGGGGCGAGCGTGCTGTTCGCGTGATCGCCGTCGCGACGTGACCCGTCTTCATGAACGAAACCTTCAGGGCCGGTTCATCGTTTCCCTGGCACGATACGCGTGTTCGGAAAGCAGAACGAGCAATGAAAGGACTATTTTATGAAGAAGATCATTGTCGCCGCTATGGCACTTGTGATGGCCTCGACGGTTCCCGGCCTTGCGCAGACCTACCGGACGGAAGCGCGCGAATATCGCCAGGAAAACCGCATCGTTCGCGGCTATCACCACGGTGAGTTGACGCCTCGCGAACTGCGCCAGATCAAGCGGCAGCAGCATCGCATCGACCGCGCCCAGAGGCGCGCGGCGCGGGACGGTTATGTGACGCGGGCAGAACGCCGCAAGCTCGAACGCATGCAGGACCGTGCGTCGCGCAACATCTACCGCAAGACGCACAACGGCCGTTACGTCTACTAAGATCAAAGATTTTTTGAGTGTCCAAGCCAGCGCGGAAGCATCCGGGCTGGCTTCATTCATCCGGCCGACAACTGCTCTCCCGGGAGAAGGCGATCTCTAGGAATAGATGTTCAGCGTCCGGCCCTGGTGGTTCCGGTGCGTCGAATAGACGAAGATGCGCTGCAGATCCTTGTCGGATAGCAGGCGCAGGAAGCGCGCCTCGACCACGTCGTTGGGATAGACGCGCTGCGTCAGGCAGCCGATCATCGGCAGGCGGGCGCTGACGATATCGAGGTAGAAATTGCGCGGGAGCTGGAACTTCGACGTCATGGTGATGACGGCGCCGCTGCGCGACAGCTTGACGATCACGCCGCGACGGGAAACGAGGTTCATGAGGCCGCCGTTCTCGGTGAACTCGATGCGCGCCTCGTTGCAGGTGTCCTCCATCGGGAAGCTCTTCTCCCGATCGTACATGAAGGACTCTTCCTTGTTCAGGTAGTTGTTGCGCGCCGTATCCTGGATACCCATCTGCCTGCTGTCCCTAGCCCTGCTGTTTTCCGGAAAAAAGCCTAGGCAGCAAGGTTTAACATCGGGTTGAGCGGCAGGGCTAAATCCTGCCGCCCGGATCGGATTTCAAACGGCGCGGTAGCTTTTTCCGGCCGTATCGAAGAGGTGCAGCTTCGCCTTGTCGGCCGTGAAGCGGACCTTGTCGCCGCGCTTGACGTCGAGGATGCCGGGGATCTTGGCGATGATCGGCTCGCCCTGCACGAGACCGTCGATATAGAGCAGCGTCACCTCGCCCAGCGCCTCGACGATCGACACCGTGCCTTCGAAGAGGAAGTCTTCGCCCGTCGTGATCTGGAGGTCTTCCGGCCGCACGCCGAAACTTGCCGTCTTGCCGGTTTCCGAGGCCGCGGTCGGGATATCGACGCCGCAGATGCGCCCGCCGGTCAGCTCCAGCGCCGTCGTTTCCCCTGCAGTGGTGATCTTCGCCGGGATGATGTTCATGGCCGGCGAGCCGATGAAGCGGGCGACGAAGAGGTTTTGCGGACGCTCGTAGAGTTCGAGCGGCGGGCCGACCTGCTCGATATGGCCGGCCGAGAGCACGACGATGCGATCGGCGAGCGTCATCGCCTCCACCTGGTCGTGCGTCACGTAGATCATGGTCGTGTCGGCCATCTGCTCGTTGAGCTTGGCGATCTCGATACGGGTCGCCACGCGCAACGCCGCGTCGAGGTTCGACAGCGGTTCGTCGAAGAGGAAGACCTTGGGGTCGCGGCAGATGGCGCGGCCGATGGCGACGCGCTGGCGCTGACCGCCTGAGAGCGCCTTGGGCAGGCGGTCGAGATATTTGGTGAGCTGGAGGATATCGGCGGCGGCGCGCACGCGCCGGTCGATCTCCTCCTTGCTTTCCCCGGCGATCCGCATGCCGAAGGCCATGTTGTCGTAGACAGTCATGTGGGGATAGAGCGCATAGGACTGGAACACCATGGCGATGCCGCGCTTGGAGGGCGGCACGTCGTTGACGCGCTCGCCGTCGATCAGCATGTCGCCGCCGGTGATTTCCTCAAGTCCCGCGATCATGCGCAGGAGGGTCGACTTGCCGCAGCCGGACGGGCCGACGAAGACGATGAATTCACCCTGCTTGATATCGAGATCGATGCCGTGGATGACGTCCACCGCGCCGTAGGACTTGCGGATATCCTTGAGTACCAGTCCTGTCATGTTCCTGTCTCCCCAATAAACGGTCACGCGAAGCGGGCGAAGAACCCACTCCAGGCCGGCAGCTCTATGTTTTCCTGATGCATTACGCTTGCAAAGCCGTGCCCCTCCAGCGCCTCCAGCGTAGCGGAAGGCAGATCGGCAAGGCGGGCGATCGGGCTCATGTTGAAGGCGCAGAAAACCTTCTCGTTGCCGTGCGTTCGCACGAAGGAAAGGATGGCGCCTTCGGCCGAATGGAACGCGATCTCGCCCTTGACCAGCGCGGCATGCTGCTTGCGGAAGGCGAGGAAGCGGCGGTAATGGGCGAGCACCGAGGCCTCGTCGCCTTCCTGCACGCTGACTGCGCGCTCCAGATGGACCGCCGGCACCGGCAGCCACGGCCGGCCGAGACTGAACCCGCCCGCCTCGTCGCCGCCTTCCCAGACCATCGGCGTGCGGCAGCCGTCGCGGCCCTTGAAATCCGGCCAGAACTGGATGCCGTACGGGTCCTGCAAATCCTCGTAGGCAAGCTCGGCCTCCGGCAGGGCAAGCTCCTCGCCCTGGTAGATGCAGACGGAGCCGCGCAGCGACATGAGGATGCTGGCGAGCAGCTTGGCATGGGCGTCGTGGTCCGTGACGGCATTGCCCCAGCGGCTGACATGGCGCATCACGTCATGGTTGGAGAAGGCCCAGCAGACCCAGCCCTCGGGCGCGGCCTTTTCCAGCGCGTTCTGCGTCTCGGCGACGAAGGCCGGCGTCAGCGGATCGGGCGCCAGGAACTCGAAGGCGTAGCACATATGCATCTTGTCGCCGCCGGAGGTGTATTCTCCGGCGATCTCCAGGCCCCGCTGGCTGTCGCCCACCTCGCCGACGGCGGCGATGGCCGGGAACTCTTCCATGACGGCGCGGAAGCGCTTCAGGAATTCGAGGTTCTCCGGCTGGTTCTTGTCGTAGAGATGTTCCTGATAGTTATAAGGATTCACGGCCGGCGCGGTCTGCGCGTTGCGGCGCTCGGGGGCGAGCGACGGGTTGTCGCGCAGCTCCTTGTCGTGGAAATAGAAATTGATCGTGTCGAGGCGGAAGCCGTCGACGCCGCGCTCCAGCCAGAAGCGGGCGACCGAGAGCAGCGCGTCCTGAACCTCGGGGTTGTGAAGATTAAGGTCCGGCTGCGTGGTCAGGAAGTTGTGCATGTAATATTGCAGGCGGGTCGGATCCCACTGCCAGGCGGAACCGCCGAAGATCGACAGCCAGTTGTTCGGCGGCGTGCCGTCCGGCTTGGAATCGGCCCAGACATACCAGTCGGCCTTCGGGTTGGTGCGGCGCGAGCGGCTTTCGACGAACCAGGGATGCTTGTCGGACGTATGCGACAGCACGAGGTCGATCATGACGCGGATATTGAGCCTGTGCGCCTCGGCGATCAGCGCATCGAAATCGGCCAGCACGCCGAAGATCGGATCGACGTCCTGGTAATCCGAAACGTCGTAGCCGAAATCCTTCATCGGCGAGGTGAAGAACGGCGAAATCCAGATCGCATCCGCCCCGAGGGCGGCGACATGGGCAAGGCGCTCGGTAATGCCCCGGAGGTCGCCGATCCCGTCGCCGTTGGTGTCCTGGAAGGAGCGCGGATAGATCTGGTAGATCACCGCGCCGCGCCACCAGTCCTTGTCCGGCGTGAGAAGAGTGGAATCCAACGTCGTCATTCTTGTTTCCTGTTGCAAAAGTCCCGTCAGCCGCCCTTGACCGAACCCGCCAGCAGGCCGCGCACAAGATAGCGCTGCAGGCTGAAGAAGACGATCAGGGGGACGATGATGGTGATGAAGGCGGAGGCCGTGAGGATTTCCCAGTTGCCGCCGCGCGAGCCGAGCAGGTTCACGAGGCGTCCGGTCAGCACCAGTTCGTCATTGCCCGTGCCGAGGAAGACCATGGCGACGAGCAGGTCGTTCCACGTCCACAGGAACTGGAAGATGGCGAAGGAGGCGAGCGCCGGGAAGGAGAGCGGCAGGATGATCTTCACGAAGATGTCGAAATCGCTGGCACCGTCGACGCGGGCGGATTCCATGATCTCGCGCGGCAGGCCGGCCATGTAGTTGCGCAGCAGATAGACCGCGAGCGGCAGGCCGAAGCCCATATGGGCGAGCCATATGCCGACATAGGTCTTGGCGGGCACGCCGAAGAAGGCGCCGACGCCGTTGTAGAGCCGCAGCAGCGGGATCAGCGACATCTGCAGCGGCACGACGAGCAGGCCGACGATGACCGCGATCAGGATTGCCCGGCCGGGGAACGGCATCCAGGCCAACGCATAGGCGCAGAAGGCGGCGACGAGGATCGGGATGATGGTCGAGGGGATCGCCACGGTCAGCGAGTTGATGAAGGACGAGCCGATGCCGGCGGCGCTCAGCACTTCGCGATAGTTGTCGAGCGTGAAGCGCGGCGGCACGGAGGCGGTGTAGAAGATGCGCTGGCCGCGCGTGCCTTCCATCCGCGTCGGCGAGACGAGCTCGTAGCTGCCGTCCTCGTTGACGGTGAGCGTCTGGCCGTCGCCGATATCGGCGGGCGTGCCGGCCTCGAAGGCGGCGGGCTGCATGGGACGGAAGCCGAAGGCCGAGACCTTGGCCTCCCCGCCTTCCACGAGATCGCCCGAAATGACGAACTTGCCATCGCGCTCGACCTGCGCTTCCGGCGAGGCGGCGCGGCCGGTGAGGTTCTGCGAGGAGGTGGAAAGCGCGGTCCACCAACCCGAGACGGCGAGCTGGTCCTTGTCGCGCAGCGACGAGATCAAGAGGCCCGCGGTGGGCAGGGTCCAGAGCGCGACGATCAGCAGGACGGAAATGTGGACGACGATGATAAGCGGCGAACGGGACGTGGCAATCATCTCAGCGCTCCATTTCCTTGGTGGCGTTGCGGATGTTCCAGATCATGATCGGCACGACCAGGATCATGATGACGACAGCGATGGCCGCGCCGCGCCCGAAATCGCCGCCGCCGCGGAACATCCAGTCGAACATCAGGTTCGCCAGAACCTGCGTCTGCCACTGGCCGTTGGTCATGGCGAGCACGATGTCGAAGACCTTGAGGACGAGAATGGTGATCGTCGTCCAGACGACGGCGATCGTACCCCAGATCTGCGGAACCATGATCTTGAAGAAGATCTGGAAGCCGTTAGCGCCGTCGATGACGGCGGCCTCGATGGTCTCCTCCGGAATGCCGCGCAGCGCCGCCGACAGGATCACCATGGCAAAGCCGGTCTGGATCCAGATCAGGATGACCATCAGGAAGAAGTTGTTCCAGAAGGGAATGGTCATCCATGCCTCGGGCGCGCCGCCGAAGGCGACGACGATGGCGTTGAGGATGCCGATCTGCTCGGAGCCTTCCGAGCGGTAGTCGTAGACGAATTTCCAGATGACGGCGGCGCCGACGAAGGAGATCGCCATCGGCATGAAGATCAGCGTCTTGGCGATATTGCCCCACCAGATGCGGTCGGTGAGCGCGGCGATGACGAGGCCGAAGAAGGTGGAAAGCGCCGGAACCACCAGCAGCCAGAGGAAATTGTTGAAGATCGACTGGCGGAATTCGCCGTCGCCGAGCATCCAGACATAGTTGCTGACGCCGACGAACTGCTGGCCCGAGCGGTCGAGGAAGGAAAGCCGCACGGATTCGAAGACGGGATAGACGAGATAGATCGCCAGCGCGAAGAGCGCGGGCGCCATGAACAGCCAGGGGCGGATGGCATTGGTGAGCCTGAGGTTCCGTGAGGCCTGCGCGCCGCTGAGCCCCTTGGAGGGGAACATCCTGTCGAGCAGCCAATTGGTTCCGAAGAAATAAGCGGCGCAGGCGAGAACGCCCCCCACCATCGTGAAGACGGCGAATAACAATTGCTGCATGGCAGTTCCTCCCCAGGAATGCGCCCCTCAACGACCCTCAGAAGCGAAGCGATCGTTCACGCGGCTTTCACCGCATGGTCCGGCTGCACTTTCGCATGCGTGGAAAAACCGGCCGGCGGATGCCGGCCGGTTCGCAGAGATTACTTGATGGCGTCCCAGGCCTTCTGGACGCCATCAGCCACGTCGGCAGAGGACTTGCCGCCGACGAAATCGACCATGCCGGTCCAGAACGCGCCCGCGCCGATCTTGCCCGGCATCAGGTCGGAACCGTCGAAGCGAAACGTCGTCGAGTTCAACAGGATCTCGCCCTGCTTCTTCATCGGCGCATTGGCATAGGCTTCCTTGTTGGCGCTCTTGTAGGGCGTCAGGAAGCTGGTCTGCGCCATCCAGACCTCATGGGCGATCGGGGTCTTGAGGAATTCGATGAAGGCGCGCGAGGCCGGCGTGTCCTTGGTGATCATGGCAAGGGTGCCGGCGCCGAGAACGGGATTGCCGAGTTCCGGCTTACTGGCATAGGGCGGCATGTAGAAGAAGTCCGCGTCCTCGCCGACAACCGTGCCCTCCGGGAAGAAGGACGGGATGAACGAGGCCTGGTGATGCAGGTAGCACTTCGGCGGGGAGGCGAAGAGGCCCTTCGGGCTGTCGCGGAAGTCAGTGGATGCGACCGCCGCCGCGCCGCCGTCGACGAACTTGTCGTTCTTGGCGAACCAGCCGAACTCGTCGAGCGCGCCGACCACGGCGGCGTCCGTGAACGGGATCTCGTTCTTCACCCACTTGTCGTAGGTTTCCGGCGATGCGGTGCGCAGCATCAGGTCCTCGACCCAGTCGGTCGCCGGCCAGCCAGTGGCCCCGCCGGAACCCAGGCCGATGCACCATGGCGTGCCGCCATCGGCGACGATCTGCTCGGTCAGCGCCTTCAGGTCTTCCATGGTCTTCGGCACTTCGTAGCCGGCATCCTCGAAATTCTCCGGCACGTACCAGACGAGCGATTTCACGTCGATCTTGTAGGGGAAACCGAAGAGCGCGGCATTGCCGTCCTTGTCCTTGTAGGTCGCCAGGTCGACCCAGGACTGACCGGCGGCATAATTGTCGAGCAGCCATTGCTTGGTCTCGTCGCCGAGCGGCGTCAGGTAACCCTTGGAGGCAAGGTCGGCGATCAGGCCGGGCTGCGGGAGGATGGCGACATCAGGCGGGCTGCCGGCCTGGGTATCGATGACGATCTGCTGCTCGTAGTTTTCCGAGGAGGAATACTTGATCTCGGCGCCCGTCGCCTCGGTGAAATAGGCATAGACGACCTTGAAGAGCGCCTCGTCCTCGCCGCGCCAGGGGCCGAAGATGGTGAGCGACTGACCCTTGAGGTCATGGCCCTTCTTGAAGTCTTCGAAACTCTGCCAGTTGAACTTCGCATCTTCGCCGGGCTTGAACTTCAAGTCGGCAGCAACGGCGCCGCCCGCCATCACGAGAGCGAGCGCGGCCGTCATCAAAAATGTCTTTTTCACCTGATTTGCCTCCCATAGCAAACCCGCCCTCTCCCGGGGCAGGCGTCCACTAAAATGCCCCAAAATTCAAAGCGCTTTGGATTTCCTTTCATTCCATTTCCCCCGCGCCCTCGTCAAGTACCCCGCAATCATTTGAGCGCAAAAACGCGGCGCGTGACGCAGTGCAGCGTAGTTTTGCGGCGCAAAACGGCCAAATCCACTTTTCCTGCATGATTTGCTGATGTTAGATGCCAAAACGCTTTGGAACCAGATCAGACAACAGGAGACCCAGGCATCCAAAGCGCTTCGAATTTTTCAAGAAAGCTAAACATGTGAATCTCAAGCAGTTATCGCAATTGCTGGGCCTCTCTCAGACAACCGTGAGCAGAGCGCTGAACGGTTATCCGGAGGTCAATGCCGAGACGCGCCAGCGCGTGCTCGATGCCGTACGGGAGACCGGATACCGGCCGAACCGGGCCGCCCAGCGCCTTGCGACCGGACGGGCGGGCTCGATCGGCCTCGTCATGCCGACGGCCGACGGTATCGAGTCCGACGTGCATTTCGGCGAATTCCTGGCCGGACTCGGCGACGAGGCGGTCAAGCACGATTTCCATTTCGTCATCAACCCGAGCCACCCCGAGGACGAGACCGCGACCTGCCGGCGGCTCGTGGCGAGCGGCAATGTGGACGCGATGTTTCTTGCCTATATGCGCGAGAAGGATCCGCGCATCGCCATGCTGAAATCGTTGAAGACGCCCTTTATCGTGCATGGGCGCTCGATCGGCGTCGCGACCGATTATCCCTTCCTCGACATCGACAATACCGGCGCCTTCTACGATGCCGCGCGCCTGCTGACGCAGCTCGGGCACCGGCACTTCGCCCTGATCAACGGCCCGGACCACCTCGCCTTCGCGATCCGTCGCGAGAAGGGCACCGTGCGGGCGCTTGCCGAGCAGGGCCTCCTGCTGCGGGCGGAGTGCGTGCAGCACTCGCAGATGACGGACGAGCATGGCTTCCGCGCCATGGAGCGCTTCCTGCAACTCGATACGCCGCCGACGGCCGTCCTGTGTTCCAGCACGGTTCTGGCGCTCGGCGCCGTGCGGGCGATCAACCAGGCAGGGCTGAAGCTCGGCACGGATGTCTCGCTGATCGCCCATGACGACGTGCTGCCGATGCTGAAGCCGGAGAATTTCATGGTGCCGCTGACAACGACGCGCTCGTCGCTGCGCGCCGCCGGCCAGCGCATCGCCCGGCGGCTCATCGCCAACATCCTCGACCTGGAGACCCTGCCGCAGCAGGAACTGTGGAAGACCGACCTCATCGTGCGCGCCTCGACCGGACCCGCCCCGACGCGGAAATGAAAAGGCGCCCCGCGGGGCGCCCTGAATGCCGGCTGGTCCTCAGAACTTCGGCGGCGTCCTGCCGGCCTTGCGATAGGCGGCGATCACGGTGTTGGCCATCAGCATGGCGATGGTCATCGGGCCGACACCGCCCGGAACAGGCGTGATGACACCCGCGACCTTCACGCAATCCTCGAAGGCGACGTCGCCGACGAGGCGGGACTTGCCCTCGGCGGTGGTGATGCGGTTGATGCCGACGTCGATGACGGTGGCGCCGGGCTTCACCCAGTCGGCCTTCACCATTTCCGCGCGCCCGACGGCCGCAACCAGGATATCGGCGTTGCGGCAGACGGCGGCGAGGTCCTTGGTGCGCGAATGCGCCGTCGTCACCGTCGCATTGGCGGCAAGCAGCAGCGCGGACATCGGCTTGCCGAAGAGGTTGGAGCGGCCGATGACGACGGCGTTGAGGCCGGAAAGGTCGTTGCCGTGCGTGCGACGCACGAAGACCATGGCGCCGGCCGGCGTGCAGGAGACGAGGCCGCCGTCGAGATCACCCGTCGCCACCTTGCCCGCATTGACCACATGCAGGCCGTCGACGTCCTTCTCCGGCCGGATCGACTGGATGATGGGATCGGAAACCAGGTGCTTGGGCAAGGGAAGCTGGACAAGGATGCCGTGGACGCTCTCGTCGGCATTCAGCGTCTCGACGAGGCGGGCAAGCTCTTCCTGCGTCGTTTCCTCGGGCAACGTGTGCTGGATGGAGGTGAAGCCGCATTCCTTGGCCATGCGGCTCTTGGAAGAGACATAGGCATGGCTTGCCGGATCATTGCCGACGATGACGACGGCAAGGCCCGGCTTTACGCCCGCATCCTTCTCCAGGGCGGCAGCGGCGGACTTCACAGCGTCAATCACGGAAGCGGCAACCTGCTTCCCATCGATAATGGTGGTCACATTTCTCTCCCTGAATGAATTGCGCCCACTCTAGTGGGGCGGCTGCTCGGCGGGATGGCCTCTTAACGCCC
Organism: Shinella zoogloeoides; assembly: GCF_030733845.1. Classification (NCBI taxonomy): domain Bacteria; kingdom Pseudomonadati; phylum Pseudomonadota; class Alphaproteobacteria; order Hyphomicrobiales; family Rhizobiaceae; genus Shinella; species Shinella zoogloeoides. The sequence continues at coordinate 373,117 of NZ_CP132311.1, read as the reverse complement.
TATGCTGTCCAAAACACATAATTTCAAGCCGCAAGCAGGAGAAGGGCCGCAGAAACATCCTTTCCTGTCATCCGTGAAAGGCGCCCGCCGAGCGATGAAGGAACCACGCATGCAACCCAGAGAGAGTATGAGCTTGCAAGAATTCTTCGGGTGCCGGACAACGAGACTGAGGTATAAAACAATAAATATCAATGATTTAAGCACATGGTTAACGAACAGACAACTTCCGTAGCTGCCTTTTTGGGAAATCCTTAAACGGCCTTTCAGCGGAGGCTGCTAGAGGGAGACAACGCAAGCCTTGCGGGAGCAGCATGAAGCCAGGCCCCAGAGACATTGCCGAACATTCCGGGCGGACGGGCCATGAGACCCTGCCGCAAGCCGGCATTCTCTACGGGAGAAACTGCGTCATGGCCTTCGTGTCGGGCAACATCGTCGCCTCGCAACGGGATATCCTCGGCCTGCCGGTCTGCGATCTCGGCTGGGCCGACGCCTTCGCCTTTGCCGAAGAGATTGCGACCATGCCCTTCGGACAGAGCGTCATCGCCTTTCTCAATGCCGAGAACGGCAACCGGATGATGCAGGACGCGGAATACCGTACCGTGCTGGAGCGCCAGATCGTGCTACCGGACGGCCAGGGCATCGACATCGCGTCCCGGCTGTTCCACGGCAAGCCCTTCCCCGAAAATCTCAGCGGCACGGCCTTCGTTCCCGCGCTGCTGACCTACCTTTCCAGACCGATGCGCATCGCGCTGATCGGCGGCGAGAAGGCGACGTTGACGCGGGCTGCCGAAGCATTGCGCCGGCACACGCCCTGGCACGACATCCTGCCGATCGCCGACGGCGCGTTCGACCCGGCCCAGTCCGATACCGTAATGGAGCGCGTGCGCATGGCGAATGTGGACATCCTCGTCGTCGACATGGGCAGCCCGGCGCAGGAGAAATGGATCGACCGCCATGTCGGGCCCGGCCATGCGCGGCTGGTGCTCAGCGTCGCCGGCCTGTTCGATGCCCTCGCGAACGAGAACGACGGCGCGCCGCTTCCCGCGCGCAGGCCTCGCCATGAATGGCTCAGCCGGTTCGTGCGCAAACCCAACCGCACCGATCCGCTCTTCCTCTACCACATCCTGCGCTACAAGCTCTCCGGCATGCGTCCGGCGCGCGGCATGGTCGCAACGGCAAAGGCCGGCACGCTCTAGCGGCCGGCCTCGACGGAATTTCTTCTCGAAAGGCGGGTGTCAGTGCCCGCCGCTTTTGTCAGTCGGCTCGACAGCCGGAACCTCGCCCTTGAGCAGCGTCACGCCGCGCTTTTGCGGCGGCTGTTCTACCGAGGCGGTGGTGAGGTAGTCGATCTGCTCGACATAGACCTCGGCGATGACCTCCGCGCCGAAGCGGCGGTTCAGCCCCTCCTTCACGACGCCGCGGAAGGCCTCCAGGTCGAAACTGCCGGCGGCCTCCACGTCGATCAGCTTCTTGCCGACGAGCAGGGTGTAAAGCTCGTCGGTGATCATCTGCGGCAGCGGCACGACCTGCTTGGACGCCAATTCCTTGTTCGCCTTGTAGGCGAGCTTGGTCAGGAGGTAGCCGTTGACGCCGCCCTCCCCGATGACGGGCACGGTGGTCGTATAGCCGCTGACGAATTCCATGGCCGCCTCGCGCTCGGCGGCGGCGGTATCGACCTTGGGGGCCGAGGCCATCGTCAGCGAGAAATAGACCGAGGCAAGCGTGATCGCGAGAATCCAGACGCCGGTGCCGATGAGCTTGATCATGTACCGTAACCCACGCGGAACTGTTCCTGCGAATAGGTGCCGTCAGCCTCGAGGTCCTGCACGGCGTTCTTCAGGATGCTGACGACCTCGCGCACGGCTTCGAGATGGGCCGAGACGCGCTGGGCGTTGGTGGCGAGCTTTTCGCGCACGCGGGCCAGCTGGGTCGAGAAGGTCGGCGGGACTTCTTCCGGGCGCACGTCGCGGCTCAGCATCGCCAGTTCGTAAAGGCAGCGGCTCTTGTGGGCGTTCGAGGTCGGCAGGTCGAAATTCGGATCGCTGCCGATATTGTCGTTCTCGGCATCGATGATCGTTTCGAGCCGGCCGAGGACAGTGCGGATCCGCAGTTCGTTGTTAGCCTGTTCCATCTTGTTGGTCTCCGCTTATGCTTTTTTATCGTCTTGCTTGATGCCGGGCGTCAGGTCGGCAAAGGCCTGGCGCTGCAACGACTGCACCATGCCGGCGGCGACACGGTCAGCGTCCTTGTCCTTCGGATTGGTGGTGATGCCGCTCTTTCCGGCAAGGCTCTCGGCAATGCCGATACCGCCGCCCTTGGCGAGCGCTTCGCCGAGCTGGTCGGCCATCATGCCGCGCCACATCTCGCCCGCCGTGCCCTTGCCGTAGAGCTCTTCGCTCTCCGTCGGCATCATCGACTTCACGAAATTCTGCAGCACCATCGATTCGAATTTGCGCAGATGCTCCGGGATCGCCTTGGCGCCTACCGCCTTGACGCCTTCGGCGCCCTGAGTGGCAACGGTATCGCGATTGAGGATGCCGACGGCGGCCTGGAAACCGGCGCCCGCTTCGGCGAGGCTGTTGGCCTCGAAGGCGGCGCGATTCGACTTCAGCTTGGCTTGCGCTTCCTGAACCTGGCTCGGGTCGGCAGCACGCACGACATCGAGCACCAGGTCGCTGGGGGGAGAAATTGCCACGTCTCAGAGCCTTTCAGGTGATCCTCAACGACCGGACCCGTCCTCATGGCGGTCCGCCGGCCTCGAATTCCGGACATCCAATCCGCCCGCGCCATCGTGTGGCCGCTTCGGCAAACTTCGTCATCGTCCTGATGCGACTATCGCTGCTCAACCTTACGGGAGGCTGGTGGCGGATGACGAAGCCGTGACGGCCCCGGTTCCGAAATCCACTTTGACGCAAGCTTGATAAGGGGCCGGTAAAACGTGTTTTCTTCCAGAGGCTTGAAAGAAGGGCCTAGTCGTTGCCCGACTTGTAGGCGATGTGCTGGTCGATGAGGTCGTAGATCGAATCGTCCGCAGCCTCGCGCTCCTCGGCGCTGCGGGCCTCCTTCATGCGGTCTTCCATGCGGTCGCCCTTGGTGCGTTCGCGCACCACGCGCATCTCGTGCATCTGCTGCACGTTGGACAGCATCTGCTCCTGCTGCTGCAGCCGGCTGTACTGGCCGGAATAGTGATGCGAGAAGCTGCGGTGCACCGGATCGAGCGAATTGATCGCCTCGACGACCACATCCATCGTCTCCGCAACCTCCTGCCGCTGGCGGGTGGTGTTGGCAAGGTCGATCTCCGCCATCTTCTCCAGGTGGCGCTGGACGGTGACGAGGCGCTTCAGCTTGTCCGAGCGGTTCTGCGCCATGTCAGCCTCCGCGGAACACCGGCAGGAAGCCGGCCGTGAAGATTTCCAGCATCGAGGAAATGCCGAAATAGAGCAGGACCATGCCGCCCATGATGATGAAGGGCAGCGAGACGAAGTAGATCGGAATCTGCGGCGCGAGCTTGTTGACGAGGCCGACGGAGACGTTGAACACCAGGCCGTAGAGGATGAAGGGGCTGGCGAGCCTGAGCATGATCATGAAGGTCTGGCTCAGCGTGTCGGTGAGCGTGATCAGCGCGCTCTGCGGGTTGAAGCCTGCGCCGAGCGGCATGACATTGTAGGAATCCACCAGCGCGCGCAGAATGACGTGGTGGAAATCCAGTATGAAAAGCACCATCAGGCCGGCGAAGGACAGAAGGTTCGTCAGCTGGTTTTCGGCCGTGTCCTCGATGACGTCAGGCGTCGGCGGCGCGTTGAAGCCCATCATCATGGTGAGCACCGTGCCGGCGAATTGCAGGCCGAGCACATAGTAGCGCGCGATGAGGCCGATCACCGCCCCGGTCAGCGTTTCGAAGACGATCAGCTTGAGATAGCCGTCGAGCGAACCGGAGGTGCGCGGATAGATCGTGTCCCAGAGGATCGGCAGGATCGCCATGGAGATCGCCACCGCGAGGAACAGGCGGATCTGCATGGAAAGGCGCGCGGAGGAAAACCCCGGCAGCAGCATGAAACACCCGCCGACACGGCAGAAGGCGGCGAACAGCGCCAGCACCGTGCCCTGCGGGTCCGTTATCATGAAATGGAGCCGAGAATCTTGATCTCGATGCCCTTGGCGAGCTCGACATGCGAGAGAACCGGCAATGTGGCGAACAGGCGCTCGATGATCATGCGCACATAAGAACGGGATTCGGGCGACGTGACCAGTACAAAGGGCGTGCCGCGGTCGAGAAACTCGCGGATAACCCGGGTCGCCTGCTCGGAAAACTCTTCGAGCTGGCGCGGATCGATGTCGAACTCGACGATCTCGCCCTTCGAGTCGCGCTTGAGGGCCTGGTGGAAGACCATGTCCCACTTGTTGCCGAGGCGAAGCACCGGCAGCACACCGTTGTCGGTGAGGTCACCGCAGATCTGCTGCGCCATGCGGATGCGCACATGCTCGACGATCTGCTCGGTCTTGCGCACATGCGGCGCGAGTTCGGCCACCGCTTCGAGGATGAGATGCAGGTTGCGGATGGAGACGCGCTCGGCAAGCAGCAGCTTCAGCACGGCCTGCAGGCCCGAATAGGACATGTGCGACGAGCAGATCTCGTCGGCCAGCTTGCGGTATTCCGGATCAAGGCGCTCGATCAGCACCTTGACGTCCTTGTAGGACAGAAGCTGCGGCAGGTTGTTGCGGATGACTTCCGACAGGTGCGTCAGCACCACGGAAACGTTGTCGATCGGGTGGAAGCCTTCGCGGCGCAGGTCATCGGCAAAGGTTTCGAGGATCGAGACGGCCGGCATGCCGAAGGCGGGCTCGCGGATATCGTCGCCCGGCACGCTCGGCTTGCGGCCGCCGCCGGTGACGACGAGCACCTCGCCGACGCGCACGATGTTGGAGGCGATCGTCGTGCCGTGGATGCGGATGTGGTAGGACTTGTCCGGGATGGTGATGTCGTCGGAGACCTTGATCTCCGGCACGACGAAACCGTACTGGCCGGCGAACTTCTTGCGCATCTTGCCGACGCGGAAAGCCAGTTCCTGGTGCGCGCCGAGCAGGCGCGTGGAGACCTGCTTGCCGAGCAGGAGCTCGATCTCGGCCGTCTTCAGCACCGACTTGACCGAATCCTTCTCCTGGTCGCGGGTCTGCTGGACCTGCTGGGCCTCCTGCTCGCGCTTGACGCGGTTCTCCTCCTCGATGCGGCGCGGGATGATCCAGCCGCCGAATGCCATGACGCCGCCGAGCGCCATGAAGGGAACGAAGGGCAGGCCCGGCATGATTGCGAGCAGGATCATCAGGCCGGCGGCGACGAGAAGCGCGCGCGGATAGCCGGAGAGCTGGTTGATGACCGCCTGGTCGGTGGAGCCAGCCGTGCCGCCGCGCGAGACGATGAGGCCGGCGGCGAGCGAGACGATCAGGGCGGGGATCTGCGAGACGAGGCCGTCGCCGACCGACAGCTTGACGAAGACGTCGGCGGCTTCGCCGAGCTCCATGCCGTGGCGGAAATAGCCGATGATGATGCCGCCGAAGACGTTGATGGCGGTGATGAGCAGACCGGCGATGGCGTCGCCGCGCACGAATTTCGAGGCACCGTCCATCGAACCGAAGAAGGAGCTTTCCTCTTCCAGCTCGCGGCGGCGAAGCTGCGCCTGCTTCTCGTCGATGAGGCCGGCCGAGAGGTCGGCGTCGATCGACATCTGCTTGCCGGGAATGGCATCGAGGGTGAAGCGCGCGCCGACTTCCGCGATACGCGTCGCGCCCTTGGTGATGACGATGAAGTTCACCACGATCAGGATCATGAAGACGATGATACCGATGACGAAATCGCCGGACATGACGAGGCTGGCGAAGCCCGCGATAACCCCGCCCGCCGCGTCGTGACCCTCGTTGCCGTGGGACAGGATGACGCGCGTCGTCGCGATGTTGAGCGCCAGGCGTATCATCGTCGCGATCAGCAGGACGGTCGGGAAGGACGAGAAGTCGAGCGGGCGCTGGATCCACAGCGCGACCATCAGGATGAGCACGGAGAAGGCGATGGAGAAAGCCAGCCCGATATCGATCATGAAGGGCGGGATCGGCAGGAAGAGGATCGACAGGATCGTCAGGATGCCCACGGCGAACGCGATGTCGCGGCCGCGAGGGCTTACCTTCGGAAGGTTGATTGCCGGTACTTGCGCCATCTGAATGCTTCCCGTCTCGTCATGAGAGGCTGCGGCGCGTCACACGCGCCGCCCATTTCACCCCATGAGGTACAGGGCGAAGCTTGCGCGAGGGTGGCATCGGGCAGGTCAGAACCCGGTTTCTATCCGCGAGAAGACGAGATTGGTGAAGATGGAGATCTGCGAGCCGATGAAGGGCGCGGAGATGGCGATCGTGATGAAGATCGCGAGGATTTTCGGCACGAAGGTCAGGGTCATTTCCTGCACCTGCGTCAATGCCTGCACGAAGGCGATGGCGACGCCCACCAGCATGGCGACAAGCACCGCCGGACCGGAGGCCACGACGACCGTCCAGATGGCTGCCTGCGCTATGTCGAGGGCGTCTGCCTCATTCACGTCTAGGTTTCGCTCGCCTTGGTTTCGCTGACCTTCACGCCGGGGCCGATGACGAGCTTCGTGCCCGAATCAAGCGTCGCGACGATACCGTCATTGTATAGCGTCACTTCCTTGACGACGCCAGAAACCTTGCCGTCTTCGCTGGTGACGGTGCGGCCGATGACGGAATTGGCTTCCTGCAGCGATGTGCGCTGGAGCAGGCTTTCCAGGTTCTTGTTGGTCTTGATGGTCTGCTCGACCTGCGAGAAGGTCGCAAGCTGCGCCATCTGCTGGGTCGCGTCCATCGGCTCGGTCGGATCCTGATTCTTCATCTGCGCCACGAGCAGCTTCAGGAAGCTCTCGTAGTTCAGCGTCGCATCCTTGGTGTCCTTGGCCGAATCGGCGCCCGTGACGGTGGGCGTGTAGCCGGCAGAGGTCGAAGAGCCGACGGGGTTCGTGCTTACCATGGTGCAATCTCCCTGCGGATCTGCTCGATCGTGGCCGGCGCCATTTCCTGGTTGTTGAGGATGCGGTCCTCGATCGCGTAGAGGCCGCGGATCGCCTTCAGTGCTTCAAAGGCGCGGCCTTGCGTCACGAGCGCGTCGACGCGCTTGAGTTCGGCCAGCACTTCCTCGTTCTTGAAGCAGGACAGCAGCATGATGACCGACTTGCGGAACATGGCGATCGACTGCTCGGCGCCTTCCGGGTTGATCAGCGACATCTGCGCGATGAAATAGAGCTGGCGGAGCGGGGTGGTCGCCTGCTCCGGCTGCAGGACGTGGTTTTCCAGAAGGAAGGTCACGTCGTTGAGGAATTCGACCGCCACCTTGCGGTCGACCCTGAGGACGGCGCCGTTGACGAAAATGCGCTCACCGGACTTCAGCGATATACGCAGGGTACTTTTCATTGGATGCCATCCTTGATGATGGTGGTGATGTCGATGATGCCCTGGAAGTTCGTGGATTCGCGTTTGCGAATCTTTTCGATCTCCTTGAGGATCCAGATGGCGATCGAGATGAGATTGGCGCGAAGCTCGCCGTCGAGCTGGTTTTCCGGGTTGCCGAGATCTTCGACGAAACGGATCCAGACACGGCGGGTGAAATACACGGCTTCCACCGTCTCCTTGCCGTAGCCGCCCTCCAGGGCCATTGCCGCCTTCAGAAGCGCAATCGACCTTTCGAGGACCTGCCGTTCCCGATCCTTCGAGACGGCAACGCCTTCCTCCATGATCTCGGCGTATGAAAACTGGTACATTCAGACATCCTTCATGTGTGTCCGTACCCTCTGGTTCATCAGAGGTAATTCAAGAGACTGAGATTCTGGATCCTCGACGTCAGCGTGTAGGAAAGCGAAAGCTGCGACTCGAGCGTCGTCACGCGCGTTGCCGCCTCGTAGGTGTCGATCCCTTCCATATCCTTGATGCTGGTGTTCAGGATCGTGATCTGGGCGTCGAGCGAGACGTTGGCCTGCGTGACGCGCGATTCGGAAATACCGAGCTTCGAGCGTTCGCCGTCCACGCCGGAGATCGCCCGGCCCATATAGTCGATCGCCGCGTCGCTGACGGTCTTGCGCGTCTGCTCGGAAATGCCGAGCGCCAGCAGTTCCTGGCCCAGCACGAGGCCGAGCGCCATGTAACGCATGCCCGACGTGTTGGTATTGGTCGAGCTCTGGACGGTCTCGGCGGCGCTGACGCGGCTCTGCATGTTCTCGTCCGAGGCGTTCGACCAGTTCGCCTCCCAGTAGAGGTCGTCCGTGAAATTCGCTTCGAGGCCGTCGATGAAGTCCTGCATGGCGGCCGGCGTGATCTCCTCGGGCGAGGAATAGCCGTTCGACGTCATGAAGTTCGAAAACTCTGTGTCGAAGGCGATCTTGGCGTCGGAGGCCGGCGATTCCTGGAAATAGTCCTTGAACGGCATCACGTCGGAATTGATGCCGGCGAAGAGATATTCGCCGCTGAAGGACGTGTTGGCCGCAGCCGTGAAGGTCGATAGGGCATTGCCGATATTCTTCTGCGCCAACGAAAGCTGGTCGGAGGACGTGATGCCGGAGAGCGCGATCAGCACTTCCATCGCGTTGTTCGCCGCCGTCGACATCTGCCCGAGCGCCTGCTGCGAGGCCGCAAGCCGCTGGGTCGTCAGCGCGTTCGTGCTCTTCAGCGATTCCATGCGCTGGAGGTCGCGGTGCAGGTTGAGCGTGCGCGCCGTCTTGGCGCCCAGGACGGCGCCGACATCCGCATGGCGGCCGGTGACCGTCTCCTCCTGGAGCTGCAGCATCTCCTTCTGCGCCTTGGACACGGTGATCCGCATCGCATTTTGCAGGGAGACGTTGGAAACGAAAGAAGCCTTCATGACTTAGCCCGCCGCTTGAAGAAGAGCGGTGATCATCTCATCGACCGCCGCCACGAGTTTCGCCGACGCCTTGTAGGACTGCTCGAGATCGAGAAGCAGCGCCAGCTCCTCGTCGAGGCTGACGGCGGTCACGTTCTGGAGCGCTTCCTGCGTGCGGGCGAGCAGCGCATTCTTGTCATCGCCCGCCGTCGAGGCCGCGCTGCGGATTTCTTCCAGCCAGCCGACCGAGCCGGTCGAGAAGGCGAGGATCGTGCCGTCCGTGTCGATCGCCGCGGCCGGATCGAAGGTCACCGGCGTCTCGAAGGCGGTTGCGTAGCTGTTCAGCAGTTCAGAGAAGCTGGCATTGTCGTCGATATTGAAGGTGGCGTTGATGCCGTCGCGCAGCAACATGGCGTTGCCGCCCTGGCTGGTGATCACCGCCGGGTTCACCTTGATGACGGTCGCAAGGCCCGGGACCACGGCATCGACGCCGAGATCGTCGCCGACCGCCACGCCGTTGCGCATGAAGAGACCATCGAGGCTGGTACCCGCCACGTCCTCGGAGAACATGTTGATGAGGCCGCGGGAGATTTCGTCGAGCTGGGCCTGGAAGGTCGGTGCCGTGTGGTCGCGGAGCTGTAGGAGCGCGGCGAGCGAACCGCGGGCGCTGGTGTTGCCGCCCGCGCCGGCCTGCACCGGCACGCCGTCGATCAGGACCTGGTTGCCGTCGACCGTCGCCGTATATGTCGTCGTGGGCGCGAAGGTGACGCTGCGCTCCACCGTCTCGAACAGCACTGTGCCGTCGCTGGTATAGAGCGCGAGGTCGTTGTTCGTGCGGGTGACCGTCGTCACGCCCACGATGGAGGAAATCTCCGTCAGCAGCTTGTCGCGCTGGTCGAGCGCGTCGTTGTCCACCGCGCCAGCGGCAGTGCTCTGCTTGACCTTGTCGTTGTAGGCGCGGAATTCCTTGAGCAGGCGGTTGAGCTCCACCACGCCCGTATTGATGTCCGCATCCGCCTCGGCGCGCATCTTCTGCAGGGAGAGCGAGGTGCTGTTCAGCGAGTTCGCGACGTCGATGGCATCGGAGACAACGGTCTCGGCAAGCGAGACCTCGTTCGGCTTGTCGGCGAAGGTCTGGAGGTTGTCGCGCAGCTTGGCGAGGTAGGTGGAGGGGGCGAGTTCGTAGTCCTCGCCGCCGAGCATCATCTTCATCTGCGTGAGGCCGGCGAGCAGCGTGTCCTGGCCGGAAGCCTTCGAGATCGAGAGCAGGTTCTGCTTCAGCAGGGCCTCGTTCTGGGCACGCTGCGTTTCGACCACGGTGGCACCCGAGGTCGCCGTGGCGAGGATCGCCGCGCGACGGGCGTAGGCCGGGTTGCTTGCATTGGCAATGTTCTTCGACGCGACGGCCGATTGCAGGCCTACGTTGGAGAAGCTGGACTGAGCAGTCTTCATTGCTGCTGAAAGCGACATCGGGTCTACCTAACTCTCGTATGCACGCGCGGCTTGCGCCGCCTTTATCTCTTCAGATTGACGAGAACTTCCATGAGTTCCGAGCCGGTCTGGAAGACCTTCGAGTTCGCCGTGTAGTTACGCTGCGACTCGATCATGCTCGTCAGCTCTTCGGCGATATCGACGTTGGAATCCTCAAGCGCGCCGGAGATGATGGTGCCGTAGCCGCCGTTGCCGGCGTAGCCCATGACCACCACGCCCGAATCCGGGCTCTGCGCATAGACGTTGCCGGCGAGCGGCTTGAGGTTGTCCGGGCTCTGGACGTTCGCCATCGCGATACGGTACTTCGGCGCCATGTCGCCGTTCTCGTATTTGAGGAAGACGATGCCGTCGTCGCTGATCTCGTAGCCGGTCACACCGCTCGGGCCGATGCCGTCGATGTCGCCCTTGGCCGCGAAGGAAGCCGCAAGCTGCGTCGAGCCGCCGGACGCGCCGCCGATGGAAATCTCCAGCGGATTGAGCACGCCGCCGCCAATCGTCATGCCGGACGTGTTGATGTCCGTCGGCGAGACGAGCTTGCCGGTGGTATCGAAGCTCAGCGCCTCGGTCGTGGCCGCGGCTGCGGACGCGACGACGCTCGGCGGGGTGTCGAGCATGTCGTAGATGTTGCCGCTATCGGGATCCGTGTAGGTCACGCTGAGTTCCCACTGGCCCGGCGTCGCCGTCGTCGAATAGTTGAAGTCGAGCTTGCGGGTGTTGCCGAGGCTGTCATAGGCGACCAGCGAGGTCGACTTCGTGTAGGGATGCGCCTCGTTCGACGGCAGGTTCACATGCAGGTAGCCGCTGTTGGAAGCCTCTACATTCAGCTCGCCCGAGGCAAGGTTGATCTCCTCCAGGCCGGCAAAGCCGTTGATGACGATCGTCGGGTCCTCGGTCGAGGAATAGGGATAGCCCATCAGCGTGAAGCCGGCGGAGTTGCGCAGCGTTCCGTCATCCATCGGCGTGAAGGCGCCGGCGCGGGTCATGTATTCCTGGCCGTCCGAGCCCTGGACGATGAAGAAGCCCTTGCCGTTGATGGCGAGGTCCGTCGAGGAATTGGTGTAGGTGAAGGTGCCCTGCGCCGAAATGGAATAGCGCACGTCCGTGTTCACGCCGCCCGAATTGTAGGCGCCGCCGGTGGTGGGCAGGATCAGCGAGGAGAACTGGGTCGAGGCCTTCTTGTAGCCCGTCGTGTTCGCGTTGGCGATGTTGTCGGCGACCGTGCTCAGGCGGTTGGCCTGGGCATTCATGCCGGAAACACCCGTTCTCATCGTACCGTAAAGGCTCATGTCATTTCCCCGTTCGTCTCGTCACCACGACCCTATGGGACGGGCCTTGCGTGAAGCTGGCTGCCGGGGACCCCTCCCCGCCAGCCAGCAATCGGATTTCAGCTCTGCCAGTCGATGCAGTAGCCAAGGAAACGCTTGGAATCGATCGGGTCGAAACCGAGCTTCTTGCGCAGCTTCTTGCGCAGCTTGCTGATGTGGCTTTCAACGACGTTTTCTTCGACGTCCTCGTCGAAAATGCCGTAGATCGCGTTGAATATCTGGGTCTTGGAAAGCCGGCGGCCGCGGTTGGCGACCAAATATTCCAGGATGCGGCGCTCGCGGCGCGGCAGCGGAAAAACTTCGTCGTTGATCTCCGGATCGCGACCGTCGGAGAAGACGCGGATCGGGCCGATATCTGTGTGGTTGGCAAGCGCCTTGAGGCGCCGCCGGATGGCCGCCGCACGGGCCAGGATTTCACGGGGATGCACCGGCTTGCGCACGACGTCGTCGACGCCGCTGTCGAAAAGCGCAAGGGTGTTTTCGAGCGAGGGGGTGTCGCTGACCGCGATCACCGGCGCCTGCGAGCGATCCCGGATCGCGCGCGGCAGTTCCATCGAAACCTGGCCCTGGCCGATCAGGAACGCTTCAACCGCATCGATGTCCGAATCGGCCGCGGTGTTCACCCACTCGCCGAATTCGCGGGGATCGAATCCCGTCGAGGGCACGCCCTCGCGACCAAAAAGAGAAGTATAGCCGTCTTTAACGAGCTCGCGCTCATCAACCACTACGATCATTCGTCCGCCTCCGAATCAGTGTGGTGCCTCGTTCAGGCAGTGGTACGAATCGGGCGAATCACCGGCAACTAGAGGAACTAATTGGCTGCTTTTAATAGTTGATTAAGAATTGCGTGCCGATTTGGTCTACATATAGTAGCCGCTTCGATCTTTTGCCACAATTTTACGGTGGAAAAGTTAACAAAGGTTAACGCCGCGTCTTGCCTGTCCAAATCGAGGCGCATTCTTGCCACATTACGGCACAGGTCTTTGAAGGTGGAAAATTCAACTTTTAGTCGAATTACCGGCAGAACTGCTTCGCGTTCTGCGTCCAGCTTCCATAGCCCGTCGCCACAAGGTTGGCGATCACCCGGCAGACGTAGCGCTTCTGCGCCGGGTCATTGTTCGGGCCGGCATGATAGCGCGCCACGGCCATCGTCCAGGTCTCATGCCGGGCGTGCAGGCGCGCCAGGAACGCGGCCGCATATTCGACGTTCTTGCGCGGGTCGAACATCTCGGCGGGCGAGGCGAACTCGCCGCCGTGGAAGTGGTGGTTGATCTGCATGCAGCCGAGGTCGATCAGCTTGGCGCCGCGCGCACGCGCCGCCTCGAACGTCTGAAGCGCCTCGTCCCTGTTGGCACCGAAATAGGCCTTGCCCTCGATATTCATGGCATAGGGCTGGAGCGATCCCTTCCGGCCGGTCTCGGTAAGACCGACGGAATAGAGGATGCCGGCGGGAATATCGTACTTTGCCGCAGCCGCGAGGATTTCACGCTCGCAGCTGCCGACCGCGGCCGCCGCGTCAGAGATAGACACCGCCAGAGCGCACAGACTGGCTGCCAGAGAGACCAGAAGCGGTGTCCGACGTGTTGCCCTCATGAGACCTTCCCTCGCGTCCAAATGTGCCTGCCCCCTCGCCGCCGCGCTGTTCACGGCCATTGCCGCCCTCACGCGCCTGCGGCTGGTTGGAGAACTGCTGCTGCGACTGCTGGCTCTGTCCATCGCCCTGCTGGGTTCCCGCGCCGCGATCCGCCGGCGCAAGCTGTACGGTGATCTGGTCGACGCTGAAGCCCTGGCCGCGCAACGCCCGCACGATAGCGTCCTGATCGTCCCTGAGCTGGCGGTAGGCTTCGCCCGTCTCCACCTGCAGCGAGACGACGAGGTCGTCGCCATGAAGACGCAGCGTCGCCGTCACAAGGCCGAGCTCGATCGGGTTCATCTGGATCTTCAGCGTGTTGACGACCTTGCCGGTCGCCGCGGCTTCTGCATGGGTCAGCCCGCCGGTGGCGCTGAGCGAGGCCGTCCATTCCGGATCCTGCGTGATCGCGCTCGTCACCGCGGCGGCGTTGCCGGTCTGCGCCAGGGCGATATAACGGCGCGCATCCACGACCGTCACCGTCTCGCCCTTCGGCCCGATGGGATTGGCATCGCGCAAGCTCGCGCGGTCGCCGGCACCGCTGATGCTCATGTCGAGGTCGCGTCCCTTGCCGTCCGCCCGGACCAGACGAAAGAGCTTGTCGGTATCCGATTGCGGCACGTCGCCTGCGTCCGCCGCATCGAGCAGATCCGACGCCTTCATGCCGGTCGCCCCGTCGCCTGGCAGGTCCGCCTTGGCGGAGGCACGGCCACCCTGCGCCTTGGTATCCTGTACCGCGCCCGACGCCGCAACGCGGGCGGCAGCGGCATTGGCGACCGCTCCGTGAGGCACGACCACCGGTGCCGCCAGCAGTTCCAACAGATTGCCGACATCCGTTTCGCCTGGCGCCGACGCGTCGGCAGCAGCCTCGCCCTTGGCGTCCGGTTCGTCTGTCCCGGCTTTCAGCACGGCAGCCTTGGCGCTTTCGCGTCCCTCGGCACGAGCCTTGCGGTCCGGCCGCTCGGCGGCATCGGCAAGCGAGGCAAGTTTTTCGTCGAAGGAGGCGCTGCCGTCGCCATCGGCTGCCGCACCGGTCTTGCGGAGCGATGCGGCGAGGCTCGGCAGGTCGCGATGTGCCGCGGATGCCCGCGTGTCGCTCGCATGTTCGGCCTTTTCCTCACTCTCAGCACCGCCGGAGATCGAAACGCGACCGCCCTTGCGTTCGCCCTCCCCGCCCTTGGCGTTGAGACTGGCGATCGTGAGGGCGAAGTCACCCTTCTCGGACGTACCGGCATTACCATGCCCGGCCTTGCCCTTGGATGGCGCCTGCCCCTGCAGGGGCCCCAAAACTCCGCTGGCTATGGTGCTCAACTGCCTTCTCCTTTCAAGAGTGCGTCGATCTCGTCGAGCTTGGACCGGCCGGTCGACACGAAACTGTCGAATGCCGGATCGATGCCCGCCTTCTCCTGCGGCTCCTGCTGCGATGTCTTTTCTTTTTCCGGATCAGCGGCAGCGACCGGCATTTCCGCGGCGCCAGCCTGCGGGTCCATGGCACGATCCGCCATTTCAGCCTCGCCCAGCCCCTCGTGAGAGGCGTTCTCGGCTTCGACCGGCACCTCGGCTTCCTTCGTCGTCGCCTGCATCGCGGAAGCCTGCGGCGTGCGCAGGACCTCCTCGGCAACGGCGCGGGCGGCCGCCTTCAGCGCGCGGTCCTTGGCGGAGAGCTTGTCGTCCGGAATGGCGACGATCGAATCCATCGCCGCGGCCACGTCGCCTGACTGTACCGAGGCGAGTCCGGAATAGAGGTCCGCCAGCACCTTCGGCATGCCTTCGCCGTCCTCCGACAGAATCTGGGCGCGCTCGGCAGCGAGCGTGGCGAGCTTGTTCTTGCCCGAGATAGCCGCAAGCCGCGCCATGCGCAGATAGACCTCGCGCTGGCGGGGAACGTCCATGAAGGAGAGGATTCCGAGGATATCCTCTTCCTTCAGCGCATCGAAATGATCGACGGCGAGCTTCACGAAGAGATCGGCGAACTGGCTTGCATAGGGCGAGCGCAGGTAGCGGCGCGCATAGCGGTTCGCATAGGCCATGCTCTTGTCGATCCAGCCGGATTCGCTGGCAATATAGAGAGACCGGCGCAGCGCCGCCTCTTCGATGATCGTGCCGGGCGCGACGAGACGCGCCCAGTCGAAATAGCTGAGCGCCAGTTTCGGATCCTTGCGGATGACCGAATTGGCCGAGACAAGCGCCAGGTAGGGGCCGACGCGCGAGCGCTTGTATTCCGGGAAGATTTCCGCCAGCGACTTCACGCTCTGGCTGCCGCGTCCGCCGAGATAGTTGCGCAAGGTATCGGTCAGGCGGGAATCGAAGTGGCCGCCGATGTCCTTCTCGACGAGAAGGTCCAGCGTCTCGGGATTGCCGCCGCTCATCGCATAGACGAGCGCCGCGTCCACGTTGCGCGGATCGTCGAAGAGAGCCGGATCGGCCGTGCGCAGCCGCTCGTCGATGGTGGTCAGCAGGAAGCGCTGCATCTCCATCGCGGAGTGATCGCCGAGCACCACGGTATCCTGCACGAACTGCAGCGACCGGATCATCTTGTAGGGCGCAAGATCGTCAGAATTTTCGGCGCGCACGGATGCGGCGACCGCAAGCGTCGCGCACAAGACCGAACCCGTCAGAAGGAGGCGCCGGAGGAAGCCCATCGTCTCAGCCGCCCTCGGCCTGGATGAGGATTTCGATGCGGCGGTTGGCATCCGCCATCGGATCGTCCGGCAGCTTCAGGCGGCGGTCGGCAAAGCCCGTCACCTGGCTTACGCGCTTTTCCTCCAGTCCGCCGCGCACCAGCATGTAGTAGGCGCTCTGCGCGCGATCCAGGGAAAGACGCCAGTTGTCGTTCTTGCCGCCGGCGAAGGGGCGCGCGTCCGTATGGCCGCGGATGGCAATGGCGCCGGATCGGCCTTCGAGAATCTTGCCGATCTTCTCCATGGCCAGCACCATTTCCTGCCGCGGCACAGCCGAGCCGATGTTGAACATGGGCGTATCGAGCTGATCGGTGAGGCTCACGAGCAGCCCACCCTCGGCGGGTGTCACCGTCAGGCCCTCGGCAAGCTTGCCGAGCGTGCCGATCTCCTGCGCGATCTCTTTCTTCAGCGTCTCCGCCTGCTCTTCGTTCCTGGCCTTGGCGGCGTCGGCAGACGCCTGGTCGGCCGCGGCCTTGTCCTCTTGCGCCTGCTTCACCGCTTCTTCTGCATCCGCCTTGGCGAGCGCATCCTCCACCGTCCGGTCGGTATCGACGGCCGCCATCTGCTGCCCGGCCTCGCCGCCCTTCGACTGCGCCTCGCTGCCGGCGTCGGTAGCCTTAGAAATCTCCACCTGCTGCGTCCAGAAGTCGGGGTCGAACGGGTCGCGATAGGCCTCGCCACCATTGGCGCCGGTGGCCGGGCCGGAATTGGCCGCACCGCCCTCGCCCTTGGCGCTGACATTCGCCTGCTGGCCGACTTCCTGCGCGATCTCGGAGAGAACCGAATAGGGATTGTCGAAGAAATCGGCCTGCGAATACTTCGTCTCCTCGCCGGCCGTCGTGCTCTGGTCCTTGCCGTTTTCCGCGCCGTTGCCGCTGGCCTGCTGCTGGCCCTCCTCCTTGGACTTGTCCTGCGTCGCTTCGCCTTCCTTGCTGTTGGCGGGCTTCTTCACGGACTTGTCGGCCGGCTTGTCGTCGGTCAGCTTGATCGGGTTGAAATAGGAGGCGACGGAGGCCTTGGTCTCCTCGTTGGCGGCATTGACGAGCCACATGACAAGGAAGAACGCCATCATCGCCGTCATGAAGTCGGCATAGGCGATCTTCCAGGCGGCCGAATGATGGTCGCCGTCGTGATCGCCATGGCGCTTGACGATGATGATCTCGTTCTTGCCGTGGTGGTGATTTTCGCCTTCGCTCATGCAAGCACCTTGCGTACGGTGTCAGCCCAGGCCGACATCCGCGTTACCAGGACGGCGTCACCGAATTCTACCGTCAGATCGACATCCTGCACCTCGACATGCCGGAAGACCGGCATGGGCTCCTTGAAGTGCGACTTCAGTTCCTCGAAGAGGCTCGACGGCCCCTTCACCGTAATCGTGATGCCGTCGCCATCGTTGAGGCCCTCGGCAATCATGCGCGCGAGATCGGCGACCGCCCCTTTCGTCAGGACCTGGCTCATGATCGGCGCCAGAACCTGAGCGGCCTGCGCGGCGACAGCGTCGGAGACCTCGCCGGTCAGCGTGGAAAACCGGTGGGCGAGCGTCACCGCATAATCGCGCTCATAGCGTATCTTCAGCGCGTCGATCTCGGCCTTGTGCGCCTCCTTCAAGGCGGCGAGGTCCGCTTCGTGCCTGGCGTTCAGCTCCGCCTCCGCTTCGGAACGGCCCTGCGCGAAGGCCTCGGCGCGTTCCGCCTCCACATCCACAACGGGCAGCGACGGCGGCGCGAAAGACTCGGCGACGACGACCTCTCCCTCTTCGTGCGAAAAGCTCGGCGGCTGGAAGACCGGCGCCTGCACACGCGCCGGCGCGCCGAAATCCTTGAGGTAGCGGGCGAGATGGGTGCTCATGCGGCGCCCTCCGGCCGTGGCGCGTTTCGAACGAACAGAGGCAAGGCCCGGCGGGATAGCCGCGGGCCGCTTCGATGTTCGCTCATGAAAACACTCTTACCTGACAACACCGCTGACCTGTCTCCCCGGGCACCGCGCCTTCCGGGAGGCGAAAGGCGCACAATCTTCCTGATCGTGCCAGCGAACCTAGGGGTTCAAACTTGTGCGAGGATGAAGATGAAGGGTGTTGGGCCGCGCCAGGGCAATAGCGCGGCCCAACCGCCCGCCTCGACCGATGACCAACGGCCGGGCGGATCGCTGGCCTTACTGGCGGAAGAGCTGGAGGATGTTCTCGGCGCTCGAATTGGCGATCGACAGCGACTGAATGCCGAGCTGCTGCTGGGTCTGCAGCGCCTTCAGCCGGGTCGATTCCTCGTTCATGTCGGCGTCGACCAGACGGCCGATACCCTTGTCGATCACGTCGCCGAGGCTGGCGACGAAGCTCTCCTGCATCTCGATGCGCTTGGTGATGGCGCCGAGCGTGGAGGCGGCGTTCGTCAGGTCCTTGAGGATATTGTCGACGACGCTGATCATGTCGTCGAGATCCTGATAGGTGGTGGCGGCCGGATCGTTCGGGTCGTCCAGGATCTCGATCGGCCTTGCGCTTGCGGACGCTGCCCCCATGTCGATGAGGTAGTATTCGCGCGCTGTGCCGGTCGGCGTATCCATCAGCGCGTCGGCATCCACCGCCTTGGTGAGGTAGCCGCGTTCGGCGTCGGAAATATCGATCAGCACGGAGTTCTTGGTGTCGAAGTCGAGCGTGGCGACCTTGACGTTGCCGCTGGCACTGCGCACGAAGGAGGCGACGACGGATTTGACGCCGAGCTCGTTGGGGCCGGAATTGTAAAGCCAGTTCTCGCCGGAGAAGGACGCCGACTGGGCCGCCGAGATGAGCTGGTTCTTCAGTTCGGTGATTTCGTCGTTGATCTTGTTCTTGTCGACGCCGGGCTCGCGGGCCGCGACCAGCTTCGCCTTGATCTCGCTCATCACCTCGACGACGTTCTCGAGCGCCGCATAGGCGGTGTCGACCTTGGCGGCGCCCAGGCCGAGCGCGTCGGCCACGGTGGAGATCGCACGGTTGTCGGAACGCATGGTGGTCGCGATCGACCAGTAGGCGGCGTTGTCGGAGGCGTTCTCGACCCGCAGGCCCGAGGAAACGCGCGCCTGGGTCGTCTCAAGACCGTTGTCGATGGAACGGAGGGTCTGCAGCGCCGCCATGGCGGCGGAGTTGGTCAATATGCTGGTCATTTGGCAGTTGCCCTGAAAAGGAGATTGTCGGGGACATGCCGGAGTAAGGCGGGACCGGTAACGACGGAGGGCTTCATGCATCCGGCGCCGCTCGTTTGCCCTGGGCGCCAGTCCATCGTTCTTAACGATTGGTTAACGATTAATGGTTAACAAATGGTTAACGGCGTTAAGACTTTGGAAAGGAAGCTGAAGAAAGTGTAAAATTTTCGGGGCCACATTTCGCAGTCCGTCGGCATGGAGGCAACTATCCCATTTTTTTCCACCGGCCTGACATCTGCCTCGCAGAGGCACACGCCAAACGCGCGTTGCCGGCCGGCCGACTCCCCGGAAAATGCGTTGAAACAGGCGCCGGGGCTTGAGAAAGACACTGCAACCGTTACGAGGATTGTTAACCCAAAATTAAAAGCTGCCGGTTTAGAACTGGCACAGGTCGAAAAGGGGGGTACTGGGGTAATTTTCTGCCCTGTGCGACCCTCCCCGGAACAGCATTGCCAATGCAAGGCATTTGCGACCAAATGGCGTAGGGATCGAAGCTGTTACGCTTCGACGCATGATGCCCCTCCGATGCGCGGCTCGTTCGAGCCATGTTTCAAATGACATTGTTTTCGTCCAACCGGACGTCCGGACCGTAGCGCCCAAAGCGGCGCCCGACCGAGCGGTGATACGGCTGGCGCATGCGCTTGCAGACCCGAGGAGAAGATCGAACCTCTTCCCGCACGGTCGGTGGCACGAAGACGACGTCGACCAGATCAGCTAGAACAAGGGCGCGCGTCCATGACCTCAATCATTTCCAATCTGACTGTCAGCCAGATCAAGACCCTTTCCACCGCCGCGATCCAGTCGCTCGGTACGGCGGATGTCGCGGCCTTCACCGCCGACAAGGTCGCTGCGCTGAACGCCTCGCAGCTGAACGCCTTCACCAGCACCAGCTTCGTCTCCTTCAATTCCAGCCAGATCAGCGCCATCACGGCGACGGCCCTGCGCGGCCTGAACGCCAGCCAGATCGCAGCACTGGACTCCGGCCATATCGTCGGCCTCACCGCGACGCAGGCGGGCTCGCTCACCAGCGCCCAGGTCGCCACGTTCACGACGGGCGAGGTCCAGGCGCTTTCCGCCACGCAGGTCGCCGCTCTCGGCTATGAGGTCTTCACGACCTTCGATTCCGCTGAAATCGCGCTGTTCACCACGGCTGAAGTCGCCGCCATCAGCGACAAGGCGATTGCCGGCCTAGCCACCGCCACGGTCGCCAGCCTTTCGACGGACAAGCTCGCGGCCCTGACCACGAAGCAGATCGCCGCTCTCTCCACCGCACAGCTCGGCGCCCTCGGCACCGGCCAGATCGCTTCGCTCGGCACCGGCCAGATCAAGGCCCTGACCGCCAAGCAGGTCACCGCCCTCGGCACCGGCCAAATCGCCGCGCTCGGCACCGGCCAGATCGCCGCCCTCGACGCCAAGCAGGTTACCGCCCTGACCAGCGGCCAGGCCGCCGCCCTCACGACCGCGCAGGTCGAAGCCCTGGGCAGCGCGCAGATCGCCGCCCTCGGCGCCGCAGCGCTGAAGACCATCAGCTCCGCAGAACTCGCCCTCTTCACCTCCAATGAAGTAGCCGCCATCAGCGACAAGGCGATCGCGAGCCTCGACACGGCTGCCCTCGCCGGCCTCGGCACCGACAAGCTGTCGGCCCTGACCAGCAAGCAGATCGCCGCCCTCTCCACTTCGCAGCTCGGCGCTCTCAGCACCGGCCAGGTCGCCGCCCTCGGTACCGGCCAGATCAAGGCCCTGACGGCCAAGCAGGTTTCGGCCCTCGGCACCGGTCAGATCGCCGCCCTCGGCACCGGTCAGATCGCTGCCCTCGACGCCAAGCAGGTCACCGCCCTGACCAGCGGCCAGGCCGCCGCCCTCACGACCGCACAAGTCGAAGCGCTGAACAGCACGCAGGTTGCAGCCCTCGGCGCCGCCGCGCTGAAGACCATCAACTCCGCGGAACTTGCCCTCTTCACGTCGGGCGAAGTCGCCGCCATCAGCGACAAGGCGATTGCCGGCCTCGACAGCGCCGCTCTTGCCGGCCTCGGCACGGACAAGCTGTCCGCCCTGACCAGCAAGCAGATCGCCGCTCTCTCCACCACCCAGCTCGGCGCCCTCAGCACCGGCCAGATCGCTTCGCTCGGCTCCGGCCAGATCAAGGCCCTGACGGCAAAGCAGGTTTCGGCTCTCGGCACCGGCCAGATCGCTGCCATGGGCACCGGCCAGATCGCTGCCCTCGACGCAAAGCAGGTTTCGGCTCTCACCAGCAGCCAGGCCGCTGTCCTGACGACGGCCCAGGTAGAAGCGCTGAACAGCACGCAGGTCGCGGCCCTCGGCGCAGCAGCACTGAAGACCATCAGCTCCGCGGAACTCGCCCTGTTCACATCGGGTGAAGTCGCTGCCATCAGCGACAAGGCGATCGCGAGCCTCGAAACAGCTGCCCTTGCCGGCCTCGGTACGGACAAGCTGTCGGCCCTGACCAGCAAGCAGATCGCGGCGCTCTCCAGCACGCAGCTCAACGCCCTCTCCACGGGTCAGGTCGCAGCCCTCGGCAGCGCCCAGATCAAGGCCCTGACGGCCAAGCAGGTCTCTGCCCTCGGCACCGGCCAGATTGCCGCCCTCGGCACCGGCCAGATCGCTGCCCTCGACGCAAAGCAGGTCACCGCCCTGACGAGCACCCAGGCCGCCGCGCTGAACACGGCCCAAATCGACGCCCTGAACAGCACACAGGTCGCAGCCCTCGGCTCAGCAGCAATGAAGACCATCAGCTCCGCCGAGCTCGCCCTCTTCACGTCGGGTGAAGTGGCTGCCATCAGCGACAAGGCTATTGCCGGCCTCGAAACCGCCGCTCTTGCCGGCCTCGGCACCGACAAGCTGTCCGCCCTGACCAGCAAGCAGATCGCCGCTCTTTCCAGCACGCAGCTCGGCGCTCTCAGCACCGGTCAGGTCGCCGCCCTCGGCAGCGCCCAGATCAAGGCTCTGACGGCCAAGCAGGTCTCTGCCCTCGGCACCGGCCAGATCGCAGCCCTCGGCACCGGCCAGATCGCCGCCCTTGACGCCAAGCAGGTCACCGCCCTGACGGGCACCCAGGCCGCCGCTCTGACGACCACGCAGATCGAGGCGCTGAACAGCACGCAGGTCGCGGCGCTCGGCGCAGCGGTACTGAAGACCGTCAGCTCTGCAGAGCTGGCCCTGTTCACCTCCGGCGAAATCGCCGCTATCAGCGACAAGGCGATTGCCGGCCTCGAAACGGCTGCCCTCGCCGGCCTCGGCACGGACAAGCTGTCGGCCCTGACCAGCAAGCAGATCGCGGCTCTTTCCAGCACGCAGCTCGGCGCTCTCAGCACCGGCCAGGTCGCCGCCCTCGGCAGCGCCCAGATCAAGGCCCTGACCGCCAAGCAGGTTTCCGCGCTCGGCACCGGCCAGATCGCAGCCCTCGGCACCAGCCAGATCGCTGCCCTTGACGCAAAGCAGGTCACGGCCCTGACGAGCAATCAGGCCGCAGCGCTGAATACCGCCCAGATCGAAGCCCTGAACAGCACGCAGATCGCGGCGCTCGGCGTAGCAGCGCTGAAGACCATCAGCTCTGCGGAACTTGCCCTGTTCAGCTCCGGTGAAGTGGCCGCCATCAGCGACAAGGCGATTGCCGGCCTCGAAACGGCTGCCCTTGCCGGCCTCGGCACCGACAAGCTGTCGGCCCTGACCAGCAAGCAGATCGCCGCGCTCTCCAGCACGCAGCTCAATGCCCTCTCCACGGGACAGGTTGCGGCTCTCGGCACCGGCCAGATCAAGGCCCTGACCGCCAAGCAGATTTCCGGCCTCGGCACCGGCCAGATCGCTGCCATGGCCACCGGCCAGATTGCGGCCCTCGACGCAAAGCAGATCGCCGCTCTGACCAGCAGCCAGGCGACGGCCTTCACGACGTCGCAGGTGGAAGCCCTCGGCAGCGCGCAGATCGCGGCTCTCGGCGCGGCGGTCCTCAAGACCTTCAGCTCCGCCGAAATCGCCCTCTTCACCGCCAGTGAAGTGGCCGCCATCAGCGACAAGGCAATCTCCGGCCTTGAAACGGCTGCCCTTGCCGGCCTCGGCACGGACGGGCTCGCCGCCCTGACCACGAAGCAGGTTGCCGCACTCTCCAGTGCACAGCTCAATGCGCTCTCCACCGGTCAGGTCGCATCGCTCGGCACCGACAAGATCAAGGCTCTTACCGCCAAGCAGGTTTCCGCTCTCGGCACGGGCCAGATCGCAGCCCTCGGCACCAGCCAGATCGCTGCGCTCGACGCCAAGCAGGTCACGGCCCTGACGAGCAACCAGGCCGCGGCCCTGTCCACCGCCCAGATCGACGCCCTGGGCAGCGCACAGGTCGCAGCCCTCGGTGCCACGACGCTCAAGACGATCAGCTCCGCGGAACTGGCCCTGTTCACCTCCGGCGAACTGGCAGCCATCAGCGACAAGGCGATCAGCGGTCTCGACAGCGCTGCTCTTGCCGGCATCACGACGGCCAACATCAACGCCCTGACCACGAAGCAGGTTGCTGCACTCACCAGTGCACAGCTCAGCGCGCTCTCCACCGGTCAGCTTGCGGCACTCGGCACGGACAAGATCGCCTCGCTGAACGCCAAGCAGCTCTCCGCGCTCGGCTCCGGCCAGGTCGCGGCGATGGGTACCAACCAGATCGCAGCCCTCGACGCCAAGCAGATCGGTGCGCTGACCAGCAGCCAGGCCGCCGCCTTCACGACGGCCCAGGTGGAAGCGCTCGGCAGCGCACAGATCGCAGCTCTCGGCGCCCCGGTTCTCAAGACCTTCAACTCCGCGGAACTGGCTCTGTTCACCTCCAGTGAACTGGCTGCCATCAACGACAAGGCCATTGCCGGTCTCGACACGGCTGCCCTTGCCGGTCTCGCCACGGACAAGCTCGCCGCTCTGACCACCAAGCAGATCGCCGCGCTCTCCAGCGAACAGCTCGGCGCGCTGACCACCACCCAGGTGGCATCGCTCGGCACCGACAAGATCAAGGCCCTGACCGCCAAGCAGCTCTCCGGCCTCGGTACCAACCAGGTCGTGGCTCTGGGCACCGGCCAGGTCGCAGCCCTCGACTCCAAGCAGATCACTGCGCTCTCCACCAACCAGATCGCAGCCCTGAACTCCGCCCAGATCGAGGCGCTCAACAGCTCGCAGATCGCAGCCCTCAGCGCTGCCGCCCTGCAGGCGATGAGCTCCGACGAGATCAAGACCTTCACGACGGCCGAACTCGCTGCCATCAGCGCAAAGGCGATCGCAGGCCTTGCCACCGAGGACATCGCGGCCCTGAGCTCTACTCAGGTCCGGGCCCTGACGGCCGACCAGATCGCCACGATGAACACCTCGCAAGTCGAGGCCATCATCAAGGCCTACACCTCGGTCTGATAACCGGGACCAGACATTCGGCGGCGCGGCTTCAGGCCGCGCCGCTATTTTTTTGCCCGCTCACGGCAGCACCCCTCCCCCGAAAAAACGATCAGCCCGACGCAAGTCAACTCCGATAGCAAGGCAGACGAGCTCATCTCGAGTCGTTCAACAGCCCGGCCAGCAGGCCCCCTTGCCGCAGGATGTCCATGACTGTCAGCCCTTCCACCGTTCCCGATCCGAACGCGCCGCTTCTCCACCTCCTGCTTCGCGCCCGCACCCAGCAGCTCTCGCTCGCGGACCTGTTCCAGACGGCGGAAACCCTGTCGGCGGCCGGCCAGACGCCGGCGGCGGTCGAACTCTACAAGACCTGGATCGCCTTCAACGACGCCAATCCGCTGCTGCATCTTGCCTATTTCAACTATGCCGTCTCGCTCTCCAAGGCAGGCGACGTCGCCGCGACGCTGCATGCCCTGCGCGCGGCCGTGCGGCTGAACCCGCTCTTCGGGCAGGCGCATATCAATCTCGGCCGGACGCTGGAGGATTGCGGGCTGATCGGCCAGGCGGTGCAGCAATGGCGCACCTTCGTCGATGCGACGGCAGAGCTCTCGCCGGACCGGATAAACAACCGGCTGCTC
Source organism: Shinella zoogloeoides (assembly GCF_030733845.1). Classification (NCBI taxonomy): domain Bacteria; kingdom Pseudomonadati; phylum Pseudomonadota; class Alphaproteobacteria; order Hyphomicrobiales; family Rhizobiaceae; genus Shinella; species Shinella zoogloeoides. The sequence continues at coordinate 347,921 of NZ_CP132311.1, read as the reverse complement.
AGCCTCCAGCATATCGGCCGCGTGCTGGAAGGCACCGGCCAGCTCGAGGAGGCCGAGGCGGCCCTCTGGCAGGCCATGGAATTGCAGCCCTCGCGCACCGAGGCCGCCCAGCACTGGATCTCGCTGCGCATGCGCCAGTGCAAGTGGCCCGTCGTCACGCCCTCCACGCACTTGACGGCGCGCCACTTCATGGACGCCATGTCCTCCATGACGATCGCCTGCTACGCCGACGATCCGCTGTTCCACATGGCAAAGGCCTATCGCTACTGCCGGCAGACCGTCGGCCGGCCCGACGACCTTGCGGCTTTCGAGCGCAGGCCGGTGCGCCAGAAGACGGGCAGCGGCGAGCGCCTGCGCGTCGGCTATGTCTCCTCGGACCTGCGACAGCACGCGGTCGGCTTCGCGCTCAGCGAAGTGCTCGAACTGCATGACAAGGCCAATGTCGAGATCTTCGCCTATTATTGCGGCGATCCGGCCCCGATCGATCCGACGCAGGCGCGCATCAAGGAAGCGGTCGATCATTGGCGCGACATTGCCGGGCTCAGCGACATCGACGCTGCCCGGCAGATCGCCGCCGACGAGATCGACGTGCTCGTCGATGTCAACGGCTATACGAAACATGCCCGCACGAAGATCTTCGCCTACCGGCCCGCGCCTGTGATCGTGAACTTCTGCGGCTATCCCGGCACGATGGCCAGCCCCTACCACCAGTATATGATCGCCGACGCGACGATCGTGCCGCCGGAAAACGAGATCTACTACACGGAAAAGGTCCTGCGCATCGCCTGCAACCAGCCGGTGGACCGCAAGCGTGCGGTGAGCCCGCGGCCCAGCCGCGCCGATGCCGGCCTTCCGGAAGACGCCTTCGTCTTCGCCAGCTTCAACGGCATGCAGAAGATCACCGCTCCGTGCTTTGCCCGCTGGCTGGCGATCCTGACCGCGACGCCGGGAAGCGTGCTCTGGCTGCTGGTCGGCGACGACAGCGTCAACGACCGCCTGCGCAAGATGGCGGAAGACGCAGGCATCGCGCCGGAACGACTCATCTTCGCCGGCAAGACGCTGAACCCCGACCATCTCGCGCGCATCGGCCTTGCCGACCTCTTCCTCGACACCTTCCCCTACGGCGCGCATTCCACCGCGGCCGACGCCATCACGCAGGGGCTGCCCGTCCTCACCATTGCCGGCAAGAGCTTCGCCTCGCGCTTCTGCGCCAGCATCGTGACGGCGGCCGGCATTCCGGAAATGATCTGCACAGGACCGGACGAATATGTGCGCAAGGCCGTCGCGTTCGCCCACGATCCGAAGAGCCTGGCGGCCGTGCGCGAATCGCTCCAGCGCCAACGCGAGACCTCTGCGCTGCGCGACATGCCGGGCCTTGCCCGCCGGCTCGAGGAACTGTTCTGGCAGATGCAGGGCGATGCGGAACGCGGCGAGACGCCTGTGCCGGATCTGCGCAATCTCGACATATACTATGAGATCGGCGCCGAGCTTGCCGCCAGCGGTATCGAGATCGAGGACGACACGGCCTATCGTGCCCGCTACCGCGCCCAACTTGCGGCGCTCGACGATTTCGCACCGCTTTCGCCCGATGCGCGCCTCTGGCCGGCCGGGCAGTGAGCGGGGACGGGACGCCATGACGGAAGAACGCATTCTCATCGTCGGCGCCGGGCTTTCCGGCGCCGTCATCGGCCGCGAACTCGCGCTGCAAGGCCATAAGGTCGAGATCGTCGATTCGCGCGAACATATCGGCGGCAATTGCCATACGGAGCGGGATGCTTCGACGGGCGTGATGGTGCATGTCTACGGCCCGCACATCTTCCACACGGATGACGCGGAAGTCTGGGACTATGTGAACGGCTTCACGACCTTCCTGCCCTACAAGAATCGCGTGAAGACGACGAGCGGCGGCAAGGTTTATTCGCTGCCCGTCAACCTGCACACGATCAACCAGTTCTTCGGCAAGACGTTTCGCCCGGACGAGGCCCGCGCCTTCATCGAGGAGCAGGCGGACAAGACCATCGCGGATCCGCAGACCTTCGAGGAACAGGCGCTGCGCTTCGTCGGGCGCGACCTCTACGAGGCCTTCTTCAAGGGCTATACGCAGAAGCAGTGGGGCTGCTCGCCGACCGAGCTGCCGGCCTCGATCCTGAAGCGGCTGCCGGTGCGCTTCAACTACGACGACAACTACTTCTTCCACAAATACCAGGGCATGCCGGAAAACGGCTATACCGAGATGATCGGGCGCATCCTCGACCATCCGAACATCACCGTGAAGCTCGCGACCGACTTCCGCCGCGAAGAGGCGGATGGTTTCGACCACGTCTTCTATTCCGGCCCGCTCGACGGCTACTTCGACTACGAGCTCGGCCGGCTCGGCTACCGCACGCTGGATTTCGAGCGCTTCACCTATGACGGCGATTACCAGGGCTGCGCGGTGATGAACTACGGCGACGTCGCGGTGCCCTATACGCGCATCACCGAGCACAAGCACTTCTCTCCCTGGGAGGAGCACAAGGACTCGGTTTGCTACCGCGAATTCTCGCGGGCCTGCGAGCCGGGGGACATTCCCTACTACCCGATCCGTCTCGTGGAAGAGAAGGCGCAGCTTGCCGACTATGTCGCGCTTGCCGAACGGGAGGCAGGCGTCACCTTCGTCGGGCGGCTCGGCACCTACCGCTACCTCGACATGGACGTGACGATCCGCGAGGCGCTCGACACCGCAAGGCTCTATCTCGCCCGCAAGGCAGAGAATGCCGCCATGTCGACCTTCCTCAACCCGCCGCTTTGACGGACCGATCAAACGACGAAGGCCCCGGTAGAACCGGGGCCTCCAGAACTGGAAGGCTTTACCCTCTTCCTTCCGATTAACGGAAGAGCGTGAGGATGTTTTCCGAGGCCGAGTTGGCGATCGACAGCGACTGGATGCCGAGCTGCTGCTGAGTCTGCAGGGCCTTGAGGCGGGTGGATTCTTCGTTCATGTCGGCGTCGACAAGACGGCCGATGCCCGAGTCGATGGAGTCGGAAAGCTTGTTGACGAAGTCTTCCTGGAGGTCGAGGCGCATGGCCACGGAACCCATGTCGGCGGCAGCGCCGGTGGCGGCTTCGAGCTGGCGGTCGACATGCGAGATCAGCAGGTCGATGACTTCCTCGTCGCTTGCGGTGGCAGCCAGACCAAGGTTGGTCTTTGCCGTGCCGAGATCGGAGATATCGAGTTCGGTAACCGACGTGCCATCAGCAAAAACGCTGGCGATGGCTGTCTGCGTGCCTGCGGTGATCGGTGCGCCGGTCGCGTCGGTGACTTCCACCCATTTGTTCTCGTCGGCCTTGATGTAGAAGGCGGTGTTGGCTGCGTCCGTCCAGACGCCGTTCGCGCTTTCGGCGTAGGTGCTGTCCACGACGGAAGAGTCCACCGCATCGTAGTATACGCCGTCAACCTTGGCGACATTCGCCCGGAGCGCTTCCTGATCGAGGATGGCCATCTTGTTGCCACTGGTGTCGAACAGGACGTTGCTGGAGGTCAGCTCGACGTCGATGGATTGGACCTTGACGTTGCCGGAGGAATCGCGGGTAAACGAACCGACGACCTGCTTCGTGACGGTCGCAGCATCTGCAACGTCGCCGGCAGTCGCGTTCGGCGTGCTGACGGAGGCCTGCAGCCAGTTTTCACCAGAGAAGGAAGCAGACGAAGCGATCGACTTCAGCTGGCCCTGAAGCTGCTCGATTTCCTGCTGGATCTTGGTGCGGTCGACACCGGCTTCACGCGCGGCGACCAGCTTGTTCTTGATTTCCTTGACGACTTCGATGGACGACTCAAGGCCTGCATAAGCCGTGTCGACCTTCGCGGCGCCGAGACCGAGGGCGTCCTGGACGGCGGAAAGGGCGCCGTTGTCCGAACGCATCGTGGTCGCGATCGACCAGTAGGCGGCGTTGTCCGCAGCTTCACCGACACGCAGGCCCGAGGAAACACGTGCCTGCGTCTCTTCCATGCCGGAGCCGATGGAACGCAGGGTCTGGAGGGCGGCCATTGCCGCGTTGTTGGTCAGAATGCTCGTCATGATATGAGTGCCCCTCGAATGGCTGACTGGGAAAGGGACATTCCGGATTGAACCCGGTAAACGACGGTCAGCCTCATGCCTGCCAACCGGTTAAGTTTCTTGGTTAACCCGTCGTTTCGATGACGCTAGAAAACCGCAATAACGTTAATTAATTCTGAAGAGGAAAAGAAAAACGAAAAAAACCGCGCCCTTTCGGACGCGGCTCTTTTTACGGGATGGGCGCGGTCAGCCTTCGCGCCGTCTCCCGATTAGCGGAACAGCGAGAGGATGTTCTGCGAGTTGGAGTTGGCGATCGACAGCGACTGGATTGCCAGCTGCTGCTGGGTCTGCAGGGCCTTGAGGCGCGTGGACTCTTCGTTCATGTCCGCATCGACGAGGCGGCCGACGCCGGCTTCGATCGAGTCGGAGAGCTTGGAGACGAACTCGTTCTGAAGATCGAGACGCATGGCAACGGAGCCCATGTCGGCGGCCGCGCTGTTGACGGCTTCCAGCTGGCGGTCGACATGCGAGATCATGACGTCGATGACGTCTTCGTCGCTTGCCGTGGCAGCCAGGCCGAAGGCAGACTTGGCAGCAGCCATGTCGGAGATGTCCAGCTCGGCAACCGACGTACCGGTCGCAAACACGGCGGCGATGGTCGTTTCCGCCGTCGGCGTGATCGTCGCGCCGGTCGCGTCGGTAACTTCGACCCACTTGTTCTCATCGGCCTTGATGTAGAAGGCCGTGTTCGCTGCGTCCGTCCAAACGCCGCCTGCGCCTTCAGAGTAGGTGCTGTCGACGGTGCCCGAATCTACGGCCGCATAGTAGCTGTCGCCGACCTTGGCGATGTTGGCGCGAAGTGCGTCCTGGTCGAGGATGCCCATCTGGTTGCCGGTGGTGTCGAACAGAACGTTGCTGGACTTCAAATCGACGTCGATCGACTGAACCTTGACGTTGCCGGAAGCATCGCGGGTAAACGAGCCGACGACCTGCTTGGTTACGGTGGCGGACGTCGCCAGATCGCCAGCGGCCGCACCAGCCTCGCCGACGGCAGCCTTCAGCCAGTTTTCGCCGGAGAACGAAGCAGACGAGCTGATCGACTTCAGCTGGCCCTGAAGCTGCTTGATTTCCTGCTGAATCTTGGACTTGTCAGCCGTCGATTCCTGGGCAGTGATGAGCTTGTTCTTGATTTCCTTGATGACGTCGATGGTCGATTCAAGGCCCGCATAGGCCGTATCAACCTTCGCAGCGCCGAGGCCCATCGCGTCCTGGACGGAGGAAAGGGCGGCGTTGTCCGAACGCATGGTGGTGGCGATCGACCAGTAGGCGGCGTTGTCGGAAGCCGTACCGACACGCTGGCCGGAGGAGATGCGTCCCTGCGTCGTTTCCATGTCGCTGTTGATGGAACGCAGCGTCTGGAGAGCTGCCATTGCAGACGTGTTGGTGAGAATGCTCGACATTCAAGTTGTCCCTTTGAACGAAATACTGATGGGGGACATACCGGACTGAATACTTACCGGTTACGGCGGTTCGGCATCATGCCAACTCGGTTTCTCCAGAGAACTGAAGGCGACCAAACCCGTCGTGTGGAGCCCAAAGTCGCAGCCATTCCTTGCCAACTTCTTAAATCGGCCGGGCGCTTTCGACCGACCGGAAGTCACGGTTAACGGCGGGTAAGACGGGATGGTTAAGGGGGTGTGAAAGGTCCGGAGCATTCCGCTTTTCTTCGAACAGCGAAATGCTCAGTTCATTTGCTTCCACGCAATTCCGGACGCAAAACCGCTACGCACTTTTGCTGGAATTGCTCTAGCTAAAGGACCGCACCAGGCTGCCGACGAGCAGGTTCCAGCCGTCGATGAGCACGAAGAACAGGATCTTGAAGGGCAGCGAGATCGATGTCGGCGGCAGCATCATCATGCCCATGGCCATGGTGATGGTGGCGACGATCATGTCGATGACGAGGAAGGGCAGCACGACGAGGAAGCCGATCTCGAAGCCGCGGCGGATTTCCGAGATCATGAAGGCCGGGATGACGACACGCAGGTCCGCGACATTGCCCTCGACCACCGTCTGGCCGCGTTCTTCCGCAAGCGAGATGAAAAGCTCGATATCCTTGTCGCGCGTGTTGGCCACCATGAATTCGCGGAACGGCTCGGCGATACGCTTGGCCGCTTCCGTCTCGTCTATCTGGTTGGCGATCAGCGGCTCGACGCCGTTCTGCCAGGCCCGGTCAAAGGTCGGCGCCATGACGTAGAAGGTCATGAACAGCGCGAGCGAGACGAGGATCATGTTGGAAGGCGTGGTCGCAAGCCCCATGCCCGAGCGCAGGATCGAGAAGGCGATGACGAAACGCGGGAAGCTCGTCACCATGATCAGGATGCCGGGCGCGACCGACAGGATCGTCAGCAGCCCGAAGGTCCGGATGATCCAGGAAGCGACGGAGCCGTCAACGGGCGCGTTGAGGAGATCGCCCGGCAGCTGCAACTGCTGCTGGGCGTAGGCCACGCCGGTCATCGCCATCATGGCGACGAAGGTCAGAAGGGCTCGAATCATTCGATCACGAAGGTGCGGAACATGACGTTGGTTACGCGCCCTTCGGACCTGAGGTCAACCCGCTCCTGCAGGTCTTCCCGGAGATATTGAAACCCGCGCGGCCCCTGCATCTGCTGAAGCGAGACCGTGCGCATATAGGCCATGATGTCCTGGTGGATCTCTTCGGCGAGAACCACGTCCGGCGCGCCCTTGAACATCAGCGCGACTTCGAGGCGCACGCGATTGTCGGAGGGATAGGCAAGGTTGCTGGTGATCGGGTCGAGCAGCACGACTCCGTTCGCCTCGGTGGAGATATGAGGGATTTCGCCCGCATCCGCCTTCTCGCCGCCGCCGTGACCGCCCGCAGGCTCCACTTTCGCCACCTCTTCCGCCGGTTTTTCGGCGGGCGGAGGGGCGAGCATGTTGCCGACGACCCAGCCGCCGCCGCCGGCCAGCAGCGTCAGGACGGCGATGGCCGCAATGGTCACCACAAGCGACGGCTTCTTCTTTTCGCCGGGCTGTTCTTCGTCCGCCATGGTCTTCTTCCCGTATCGTCAGGGTTGGGGTCGTCAGAGCGGCGAGAACAGGTCGACGACCTGCTGGCCCCATGGCGGCTGCTGCACTTCGGTCAGGCGGCCGCGGCCGCCGTAGGAGATGCGCGCTTCCGCGATACGCTCGTAGGATATCTGGTTGTTGGCGTCGACATCCTGCGGCCGCACGATGCCGGCGACATTGAGGATGCGAAGCTCGTGATTGACGCGGACCTCCTGCGACCCTGAAATCAGGAGGTTGCCGTTCTCGATCACGCCGGTGACGACCGCCGCGACGAGCAGGTTCAGCTTCTCGGAACGCTCCGTCGTGCCGTCGCCCTTGGTGCTGGTCGAGGAACCGAAGGAGAGGTCGGCCTCGGTGTCGACGCTGAAATTGTTGCCCGAGCCGCCGAAGCCGAGGTTCATGCCGCTCTTGTTGGTGCGGGACCGGTCGGTCTTGTTGTCGAAGCTCGCCTTGTCGTTGACGCGGATGTTGACGGTGAGGATATCGCCGACCTTGAAGGCGCGCGAATCCTTGAAGAGCGCCGACTGCTGGTCGCTCCAGATCGAATAGCCGGAAACCGCCGTGCGCGGCTGCTTGGGATACATCGCCATCTGTGGCGTCTCGGCATAGTTGAGCCCGCTGCCGATCGGACTCATCGCGGGCGCCTTGCCGATCTCTTTCACGGCCTGGCTGGCGCAGCCCGACAAGGCCATCGCGACGGCAAGTGCGGAGGCGGTCTTTTTCATGACGGGTCCTTCGAGGTGTTCGGATCGGTCGCCGAGGCGATGATGCGGGTGAGCGCGGCGGCCTTGTCGGCCGGCATTTCGCCGAGGATGGTGCTCGACTGGCGCGGCGGCAGCTTCATGACGATGGCGGACGCGATCTCCGGGTCGAGCTCGGCAAGCTGGCCGGCGGCCGCATCCGGCTTCATCTTGCGGTAGATCTCGACGAGGCCGGCTTCCGCGGACTTCAGGAATTCGTTGCGACGCTTCAGCCAGTCCTCGTATTCGGCCCGGCGGGTTTCCAGCACCTTGATGCGCTCGTCGACGTCCTTCTGCAGGGTTTCGAGCTCCTGCTTCTGGAGGAGATAGCGCTGGTCGCGCGCGGCATCGGCGATGTTGGTGCAGAATTCGCGGACCTCGTCGCCGCTCGCCGTGGTCGTCGTGACGACGGGCCGCTCCTCGGCGAAGGCGCCGGGAATGGCCAGCATGACGACGCCGGCGAGCGGAAGGGCGAGCCTGCGGGCAAGCGTGGAAAGGGTCATGTTCATCATTGCAGCACCAGTTCTGCCTGGAGAGCACCGGCCGTCTTGATGCTTTGCAGGATGGAGATGATGCCATCCGGCTTGACGCCGATGCTGTTGAGGCCGGAGACGAGCGATCGCAGGCTGGAGCCGTCGAGCATGGCGACATTGCCGCCATCTTCCTGCACGAGGATATCCGTGCGCGGCTGGACGGCCGTCACGCCCCTGGAGAAGGGTTCCGGCTGGATCACCTCGGGCATCTCGTTGACCTGCACGGTCAGCGTCCCGTAGCTGACGGCGACGGGCGAGATGCGCACGTCCTGGCCGATGACGATCGTGCCCGTTCGCTCGTTGATCACGACGCGCGCCGGCGCATCGGTCTCCACGACGAGGTTCTCTATATCGGCCATCAGGCGGGCAAGGTCCGCCATCTTCGGCTTGGCGATGTAGACGGACTGCGAATCGCGCGATTCGGCGATCGGCGCGCCGTACTGGGCAGCCGCATAGCGGTTTATCGCGTCGGCCATGCCGACGGCGGTCGAGAAATCGGGGTTGCGCAATTGCAGGACGAGATCGGAGGCGTCCTTGAAGCGCGAGGGGAGTTCGCGTTCAATGATCGCGCCGTTCGGCACCCGGCCGGCGGTGGTCACGCCCTGCTGCACGGTCGCCGCATCACCGCCGGCGCTGACGCCGGTGACGACGATGGAGCCCTGCGCGACGGCGTAGATGGCGCCGTCGGCGCCGGAAAGCGAGGTCATGACGAGCGTGCCGCCGCGCAGCGACGTCGCATCGCCGAGCGAGCCGACCGTGATGTCGATGCGGCTGCCGGGGCTGGCGAAGGGCGGCAGGTTGGCGGTGACGAGCACGGCGGCGATGTTCTTGGCGCGTGTCTGCGTGCCGACCATCGAGATGCCGAGGTTCTGCAGCATCGCGCGCATGGACTGCTCGGTGAAGGGCGAGGAGCGCATGCTGTCGCCGGTGCCCTGGAGACCGACGACGAGGCCGTAGCCGATGAGCTGGTTTTCACGGCCGGCCTGCAGCGAGGCCACGTCCTTGATGCGGGCGGCTGGCAGCGCCGGTCCCGCCGCAAGCAGCAGGCAGGCGACGAAGGCGGCGAGACGGGCAAGGAGGGACTGCATCATTTCGCCACCACATGTACGGTTCCGTCCGCCATGACCGTCCCGGAGACGATCACGCCCGAATCCTTGTTGCGGACCTTGATGAGGTCGCCGACCGCCGCGTCCTGCAAGGGCGTCCCGGCGGCGCGCAGCACGAGCGAGCCACCGTCGAAGACGAGCTGCACGGTGGTGCCGCGGGAAACGGCGAAGGGCTCGCGCAGCGCGGAGACGAGGATGACCCGGCCCGGAAGCAGCGTGCGCTTGGAGATCATGCCGCTGACGGCGGCGATGTTCTCGGCATAACCCTTCACGATGTTCGGGTTGGTGACCTCAACCTCTTCGAGAAAGCCCGCGTCTATCTCCTCGCCGGGATAGATGATGCGCTTGGGCACGACGGCGGTGCGCGCGTCGGCGAGCGCCGCATCGGCAAGGAGAAGGCCGACAAGCACGGCGGGCGCGGCAAGGGCCAAGCGCCGCAGGGCCGAAAGGACCTTTCCCGTACGAAGAGCTGCTATCAGGCGAAACATCATGTTCCCCGCTTGTCCGGTTTGCTATCTCAGGTTCTTGCTGACCACCGCCGCCATTTCGTCCGCAGCCTGGATGATCTTGGAGTTCATCTCGTAAGCGCGCTGGGCCGAGATCAGGTCGGTGATTTCCTTGACCGGATCGACGTTGGAGGCTTCGAGGTAGTTCTGCTGGATATAGGCAAAGCCCGCTTCGTCCGGCGCGCCGACATTGGCCGGGCCCGAAGCGGCGGTCTCGCGGTAGAGGTTTTCGCCGAGCGGCTCGAGACCCGCCTCGTTGACGAAGTTCGCCAGCGTGATCTGGCCGAGTTCCTGCTGCTGGCCGCCAACGGTGGCATAGACCTGGCCGGACTTGCTGACGGTGACTTCCGTCGCGTCGATCGGAACGTTGATGCCGGGGACGACGGTATAGCCGTCGAGCGTGACGAGCTGGCCCTCGGCATTGGTGTTGAAGGCGCCGGCGCGGGTATAGAGCGTGGAGCCGTCCGCCGCCTCGATCTGGAACCAGCCGCGGCCGATCAGCGCCATGTCGAAGGAATTGCCGGTAGAGACGAGGCCGCCCTGGAGGTGCAGGTTGCGCACGGCGGCGGTCTTGACGCCGAGGCCGATGATGGCACCTTCCGGCACCACGGCCTGGTTGGCGCGGTTCGGCACGCCGGCGGCGCGCTCGGTCTGGTAGAGCAGGTCCGAGAATTCGGCGCGGGCGCGCTTGAAGCCGGTCGTGTTGATGTTCGCGATGTTGTTCGCGATGACCTCAAGGTTGGTCTGCTGCGCGTTCATGCCGGTGGCGGCGATGGCAAGGGCTTTCATGTCCGGTCCTCAGATCTGCATTCTGGCGATTTCGAGATAGGCGGTGACGACCTTGTCGCGAATGGCGATGGCGGTCTGCAGCGTCTGCTCGGCGTTCATGACGGCGTCGACCACTTCGCGGGTCGTCGCCTTGCCCTGGATGGCCTCGAAGGACTTGGTTTCACCCAGCTTGACCGTATTGGCCATCTCGGTGGCCATGTCGCCCATCACCTGGGCGAAGGACATCTGGGTGCCGGTTCCCTGCGCGGCGGCAGCGGACACGGAATTGGAAGTGCCGGTCTCCACGCCGGTGAGGGCGCCGTTGGAGAAGAGGCCGTTTACGCCCTTGATGCTCTCGATCATTGCGATGCCCTCAGAAGGTCGATCGTCGCGCTGATCAGGTCGCGCGACTGCTTGATGCTCTGCAGGTTGGCTTCATAGGAGCGGTTGGCTTCGCGCATGTCGGCCATTTCGATCAGCACGTTGACGTTCGGCATCTTGACGAAGCCCTTCTCGTCGGCGGCCGGATTGCCGGGGTCGTATTCGGTCGAGAATTCGCCCTCGTCGACACCGAGGCGCTCGACTTCGACGAGCGAGGCATTGGTCGCGCGGTCGAGTTCGGCGGCGAAGGTCACGGTCTTGCGGCGGAAGGGGTCCGCGCCGGGCGTGTCGCCCGTCGAGCGGGCGTTCGCCAGGTTTTCCGAAACAATGCGAATGCGGGTGGACTGCGCCTCAAGTCCCGAGGCCGCGACTTTCATTGAAGCTACGAGCGGATCCATTTTTTACCTTCTGACTGTCATCAGCATCATGCGATGAAAGGCCTTTACGAGGCCGGCATTCAAGTCGAACTCACGCTTGACCTGGCCCTCCTTCATGAGTTCCTCGGCAAGGCCGACCGTGTTGCCGGATTCCTGCACGCCGATCTCTTCGGTGGGTGTGGTCTCGATGACGCGGCTTGCCATTTCGGTTTCGGTGAAATGGCCTCGCTGCGTCGCCGCCATGCGCATGCCCGTCGTTTCGAGCACGGACTGGAAGGGGGTCACGTCCTTCGCCTTGAACCCGGGGGTGTTGGCGTTGGCGATGTTGCCTGCAACCACGCTCTGGCGAATTGAGAGCCATTCGGCCTGCTTCGATGCCAGTTCAAACAGTTGTATCGGTTGCATGACAAGCTCCATCCTTGTTCACGGCGAACCTAGGGAGCGAATCTTGCGTCAGACTTGCACCGATGGCGGTGCATCGGCAAGTCCCTGAATTCCCGGAGAAATAAAGTGCTCAAGCTGCTCATGCGGCAGCGAGCCGCCGGCGGCACGCCACAAGGCGGGCGGGCCGAATCGAGGGCGGGCCGAGGCCCGCCGCACGTCAGTTGCGCTTGATGACCGTGCCGCTCGAGGTGACGATCACCCAGGCGCCGTCGCGCTGTTCGAGGGTCGCAAGGCGGCTGTTATCAGGCAGGATCGAGCCGACGCGAACGATATACATGCCGCGGGCATCCTCGATCAGCGCCCGGCCATTGGCCACATGCATCAGGCGGAAGCCGGAACTGGCCGGCAGCGGCTGGTCGAGGCCGGTTTCCACCGGCGCGCCGAGCTTCTTTTCCGCGCCGAGGCCCGACGTGGTGGCCGTGGCGACCGGATCGACGCTTTCGAGCGCCGGTTCGTTGTCGTCGTCGACCATGGCGGCGGGCGAAACGCTCACCACCTCCCTGCCCGCCGTTTCCGGTAGATCGCGGGTCGCGCCCTCCCAGAGGGTCGGCACCGAGAATTTTTCCGGGTTCAGGAAGACGTACCAGGGAAAGAAGGCCGCGCCGGCGGCAAGCATCACGCCGGCGCCGACAAGCACCTTGTCACCCAGGCTGTAGCGTCCCCGTTCCGGCCGCCTGAGCGGCTGGATGGTCTCGTCTGCGTCGAAATCCGTCACTGTCATCCCCTTCGCGTTGCCGGCGCGCCGCCCTGCGTGGCCGCATTGCGCAGTGCGATCGCAAGATCGGCGAAGGCATCGGCGGCAGGGTCCTCGCCTGGTGTCTGTTTCAGAACCTCATAGATGATCGGCACCTGCTTGATCGCCATGTCGAGGTCGGGATCGCCGCCGGGGCGATAGCCGCCGATGAGGCGCAGGTCCCGCGTTTCCTCGAAGCGGTGGACGAGCGATTTCAGCCGCGACACGAGTTTTTCCTGATCCGGCGTCCAGGCCTTGCGGGCAAGGCGCGAGATCGAGGCGAGCGGGTTGATCGGCGGATAGCGCCCCTCTTCCGCAAGGCTGCGCTCCATCACGATGTGGCCGTCGAGGATGCCGCGCGTCGAATCGGCGATCGGGTCGTTGTGGTTGTCGCCATCGACGAGAATCGAGATGATCGCCGTGATGGTGCCCGCCCCTTCCGCGCCCGGCCCTGCCCGCTCCAGAAGGCGCGGCAGTTCGGTGAAGACGGAGGCCGGATAGCCGCGGGCGATCGGCGGCTCACCCGACGCGGTCGCCACCTCGCGGATCGCATGGGCGAAACGCGTCACGCTGTCGATGATGAGCAGGACGTTGTCGCCCTGGTCGCGGTAGTGCTCGGCAATCGTCACGGCGGTCAGCGGCGCCATCTTGCGCAGCATCGGGCTCTCGTCGCTGGTCGCCACGACCGCGACGGACTTGGCGAGGTTGTCGCCCAGCGTATCCTCGATGAATTCGCGCACTTCGCGGCCGCGCTCGCCGACGAGGGCGATCACCACCTTGTCGAAGGCATCCGCCCGCGCCAGCATCGAGAGCAGCGTCGACTTGCCGACACCGGAGCCGGCGAAGATGCCGAGGCGCTGGCCGAGGCAGAGCGGGGCGAAGATATCGATGGCGCGCACGCCCGTGCTGAAGCCCTCCTCGATGCGTCGGCGCGTCATCGAGGGCGGGGCGGTGTTGGAAATGGACCGGCGCTCCTCGCCCTGGGCGAGCGGGCCGAGGCCGTCAATCGGCTCGCCGAGCGCGTTGATCGTGCGGCCGCACCAGGAGCCAGTCGGCGCGATGCGGAAGGCGCCCTTGCGGATGACCGTGTCGTGGATGCCGATCGGTTCGCCCGGCTCGATCGGGCAGACGACCACCGTCTCCTGCTCGACGCGCACGACCTCGCCGAGATGGATGCCGGTGGCGCTCTTGTGGGCCACGAACTCGCCGAGCCGCACATGCCGCGACAGGCCGCTGACCGTGTAGTTGCCGGCCGCGATCGTCTGGACATGGCCGCCATGGGTGACCGAGAATTCCGGCGAGGAATAGCGCCGCACCAGTCCTGCAAGGGCGTTCAGCATGCGCCCGCCTTCGGGAATGTGTCCTTCCATCATGCCTCCTGCCGATGCGCCCGCTTACCTTCCGCCGAAGGTACGGAGCGCTTCCTTCATCGATTCTTCGCTGTCGCGAATAAGCGCGGCGACGTTCTCGAAGGCGCGCGTGACCTGGATGAGCTGCGTCATCTCGCCGATGGCGTTGACGTTGGATTCTTCCACATAGCCCTGCACCACGCCGGCATCGACGCGGTCGACGATGGGCTGGGGCTGGAGGGCCGGAATGATGCCGCTGTTGCCGGCGCGCACGAAACCACCCGAAAGATCGGCCTCGAAAATGCCGAGCGCCGCCACCGGGCGGCCGTTCTGGTTGAGCTGGCCGTCGGCGCTGAGCAGGATCGGGCCCGCCGCCGCGTCGATCTGGATGGGACCGCCGCCCGCATCGAGGACAGGATAGCCGTTGAGCGTCACCAGTTCACCGGCATCCGTCAGCGTGAAGCGGCCGTCGCGGGTCAGCGTCGGGCCGGAAGGCGTCTCCACCTGGAACCAGGCGTCGCCCTTGATCGCAAAATCGAGCGTGCCGCCGGTCTCGGTGATGCCGCCGCTGCGCGTCGAGATGAACTCGTTGCCCTGCGAGACGAAGGCGACGTCGGCGTTCTTCTGGTCGCTGACGACCTGGTTGAACTTGACCTCCGTGGCGCGAAAGCCGACCGTCGTCGAGTTCGCCACATTGTCGGCAAGCGTGGTCATGCGGCGTTCGAGCGCAAGCTGGGACGAAAGCGATACATAGAGCCCGGTCTGCATCTCAGCGACCTCCGAGTTTCAGGTTGTTGATGGAAAGCAGCAGGTCCGTCGAAATGCCGGTGAGGCTCGACGGCTGGAAGGCGGTCAGCGGATCGTAGCTGCCGACGGGATTTTCGAGTTCCCACATCGCGGTGAAGCGCTCGAGGAACTTGCCGATCTTCGAGGGGTCCTTGAATTCCTCGATTTTCAGAATGTCCTCGTAATAGGCCGCCTGCCGGTCGATATCCGTGGCTGCGAATTCGGCCGGAAGCTGGAAGGCGGTGCGCACGACCTGCGCCAGCGCGTCGTCGGCGATGATGGAATAGCCCGACGTGATGGAAGGCGCCATGCGTTCGAAATAGAGCGCCAGGCGCACACCCGTATTGTCCTCGCCCGCGCCGATCTCCAGCGTCTGGCGGGCATATTTGTCGACGACGCCCTTCTGGGCGCGCTCGAAGGTGGTGGCAAGCTCGCCGTGCCGGGCGAAGTTCAGCGCTTCGGCCAGTTCCTTGTAGCGGGTATCGCTGAGCTGGTTGGCGAAGGCGTCCTTGTCGTCGATGCCTTCCGTCAGGACCTTGCGCATGAAGGCCTTGGCATAGGCCATGTCCTCCAGCCCGTGCGCCTTCATCGCATAGTTGTAGAGCCGGCTGTCGGCGAAGAACTCGTCGATCGACTTTATGCTGCCGATCCTGTCGAGGTAGTACTCCGTCTCGCGCTTGACGTCCGGCTGCTCCGAGACGCGCTTCAGCGACGTCGGGAGGTCGGAGGAAATCAGCTTGTAGCTCGTATAGGTGGTCGTCACGATAGGCCGCCGATCAGGTTCAAGAAGACATGAATGCCCGTTTTGAACCATGATCCTTGCGGGTTTTGCTTGTGCGAACCTGATCGGCGAACACGCCGCAAGGTACAGCTTCACGCAAGGCTGGAACCGTATTCCCGGAACGGTCAGAATTGTGTCGGGACACCTGCGCTCATGAACATCATTATCGGTCTCATCGTTACCGTCGGCTGCGTCTTGGGCGGCTTCATGGCCATGGGCGGGCATGTCGAAGTGCTCAACCAGCCGTTCGAACTCTTGATCATCGGCGGCGCCGGCGTCGGCGGCTTCATCGTGGCGAACACGATGAAGGTGATCAAGGAAACCGGCAAGGCGCTGGGCGAGGCCTTCAAGCACAAGGTGCCGAAGGAACGCGACTACCTCGACACGCTCGGCGTTCTCTACAGCCTGATGCGGGACCTGCGCACGAAATCGCGCAACGAGATCGAGGCGCATATCGACAATCCCGAGGAATCCCCGATCTTCCAGTCCGCGCCGACCGTGCTGAAGAACAAGGAACTGACCGCCTTCATCTGCGACTACGTCCGCCTCATCATCATCGGCAATGCCCGCAGCCACGAGATCGAGGCGTTGATGGACGAGGAGATCCAGACGATCACGCGCGACAAGATGAAGCCCTACCAGGCGCTCTCGACCATGGGCGACGCCTTCCCGGCCATCGGCATCATCGCGGCCGTTCTCGGCGTCATCAAGGCCATGGGCAAGATCAACGAGTCGCCCGAAGTGCTCGGCGGCCTGATCGGCTCGGCCCTCGTCGGCACCATGCTCGGCATCTTCCTGTCCTATTCGATCGTCACCCCCATCACCACCAACATCAAGGTGGTACGCGAGAAGCAGAACCGCCTCTATGTGATCGTCAAGCAGACGCTGCTCGCCTACATGAACGGCTCGGTTCCGCAGGTCGCGCTGGAATACGGCCGCAAGACCATCTCCTCCTATGAGCGCCCGTCGATCGACGCGGTGGAGCAAGAAATGATGAACCCCGGCGGCGGCGACACGAAGGCGGCCTGATAGATGAGCGCAGCGACCGTGACCTCCCTTCCCACTATGGACCCCGTCGTCCTGGCGCGCCTTACCGGCAAGCTCGGCGACCAGGCGACCATTTCCAGGCTCTGCGCCAGCCTCGGCGACGTCTTTTCCGAATTCCTGCCCGACATGCTGGAAAGCGAACTCGGCTTCGAGGTCGCCGTCTCCTATGCCGGCTTTACGACCGGGCGCTACGGCGCGCTCGTCTCCGGCCTCGGCGGCGCGATGGCCTGCTGCGATGCGTCGCTGCGCGACTGGTGCGAGCGCTTCACGCTGATTTGCGACAGCCCGATGATCATCACGCTCGTCGAGAACATGCTCGGCGCCGTCAGCGATTCGATCGAAGACCCGGAGGCGCGCCCGCTCTCCAAGATCGAGCTCGACGTCGCGGCGATGATGTTCGACCGCATTTCCAGCGTGCTGAAGACGGCCGTCAACGGCGCGAACGGCTTCGAGCCCTTCCTCGGCAGCGCACACAACGCGGAGACCCGCAAGCCTTCGGAAGACGGCAGCGACGAGGATTTCGTCGCCATGGTCAACATGGCCGTCGGCATCGGCCCGGTGCTCTCGACCTTCCATGTCGTCGTTCCGCAGGGCGTGCTGCTGAAGTCGACCATCGCGGCGCCCAAGCCGGCCAACACGCCGAAGACCCGCGTCGAATGGAGCGAGCAGCTCGGCGAGCAGGTGCGGCGCTCCAAGGTGACGCTGGAGGCGCGCATCCGCCTCGAATCCCAGACGCTCGACACGATCAGCCGGCTGCAGGCGGGCGACATCATCCCGTTCCACGAGGCAAGCGATGTGCGCGTGGAGGTGAATGCCAACGGCCGCGACCTCTATGTCTGCGAATTCGGCCGCTCGGGCGCCCGCTACACGGTTCGCGTCAAGGATACCTACGGCTCGGAGGAAGACCTTCTCCAGCACATCATCGGCTAGTTTTGCGCATGAAGCCTGCGGGGCGGCACGCCTCAGGCAAGTTTCAAATGGAATAGTGATCTTATGGCACCGAAGAAAACACCCATCGCTGACGACATCATGTCTTCCATCAATGCAGGCGACCAGGAACTGGAGCAGGCGATCGACGACCTGCGCGGCGTTCTTCAGAAGGATGCCGCAGGTTCCGCCGGCGCCGATCTCCCGGCGACGGTAGAGGACGACCCGCTTGCCGCCTTCGGCGGCGATTTCGGCACATCGGACTTCGGCGCCAGCGCGGCCACGTCGGATTTCGGCGCGGATGCCAGCTTCGGCGGCTCGGATTTTGGCGGCAGCGATTTCGGCGGCGGTAACGATTTTTCCGCCGATCTCGGCGAGGCCCCGCGTCCGGGCAGCGCCATGCAGTCCAACATGGACCTCATCATGGACATCCCGATCGATCTGCAGATCGTTCTGGGTTCCTCGCAGATGCAGGTCTCCAGCCTCATGAACCTCAGCGAAGGCGCCACCATCGCGCTCGACCGCCGCATCGGCGAGCCGGTCGAGGTCATGGTCAACGGCCGGATCATCGGCCGCGGCGAAATCACCGTTCTGGAAAACGACGACACCCGCTTCGGGGTCAAGCTCATCGAAGTAAAGAGTACACGCAAGATCTGATACCCGGTCGAGGGTTCAGGGGGATAATCCATGATGGATTTTGAGAATTTCGGCACATCCACGGCGGTCGGTACACCGCTTTCGCCGGTCGAGAAGGCAGCAGCCGTCCTTCTCGCCATGGGCAAGGGTGTGGCCGGCAAGCTGCTGAAATATTTCACCCAAAGCGAGCTCCAGGCGATCATCGCCGCCGCGCAGAACCTGCGCGCCATCCCGCCGCATGAACTGATCGACCTCATCAACGAGTTCGAAGACCTCTTCACCGAGGGCGCGGGCCTGATGGACAACGCCAAGATGATGGAAGGCATCCTCGAAGAGGGCCTGACGCCGGACGAAGTGGACGGCCTGCTCGGCCGCCGCGCCGCCTTCCAGGCCTTCGAGACGACGATCTGGGACCGCCTGCAGGATGCCGATCCGGTCTTCGTCGCAAAATTCCTGCTCAACGAGCACCCGCAGACCATCGCCTACATCCTGTCGATGATGCCGTCCTCCTTCGGCGCCAAGGTGCTGCTCGAAATTCCGGACGATCACCGCGCCGAGATCATCAACCGCACCGTCAACCTCAAGGACGCGAGCCCCAAGGCGACCGCCATCGTCGAGGCGCGCGTCATCGAGATGATCAATGCGCTGGATGCGGAGCGCAACTCGGTCGGTTCGAACAAGGTCGCCGATCTCATGAACGAGCTGGAGAAGTCGCAGGTCGACGAGATGCTCGCTTCGCTCGAAACGGTCTCGACCGAATCGGTCAAGAAGGTCCGCCCGAAGATCTTCCTCTTCGAGGACGTGCTCTACATGCCGCAGAGGAGCCGCGTGTCGCTTTTCAACGACGTCTCCGGCGACATCATCACCTCGGCGCTGCGTGGCGCCTCGATGGAATTGCGCGAATCGGTACTGTCCTCGATCGGCGCGCGCCAGCGCCGCATGATCGAATCGGACCTCGCCGCCGGCGACCAGGGCGTCAACCCGCGCGAGGTGGCGATAGCCCGCCGCTCGATCACGCAGGAAGCCATCCGCCTTGCCGCCGCCGGACAAATCCAGTTGAAGGAAAAGGAACAGGAAGCCCAGGCGGCCTGATCCTGCTTGACACGATCCCGCCGCGAGCGGAGCGTATTTACGGCCCGAATCTCCAGACATGGGGTTCGGGCCGTTTGTTTTTGGCCCGCTGCGGATGGCCGGGGAGCGCGACGTGTCGGACGAAGACAAGGACAGCAAAACAGAGCTTCCGACCGAGAAGAAGCTCAGTGACGCGATGGAAAAAGGCAATACGCCCTTCTCGCGCGAAATCACCATCTTCGCCTCGACGCTGGCGATCTACGTCTACCTCGTCTTCTTCATGCCTGACGGCATCGCCCGCATGAACGAGACGCTGCGCGACTTCTTCGAGCAGCCGGAAGCCTGGAACCTGAAGACGGGCACGGACGTCATCGCGATCTTCCGCCATCTCGGCTGGGAGGCCGGCGCATTGCTGCTGCCGATCCTCGCGATGATGATGGTCTTCGGCATCGCTTCCTCGGTTTTCCAGAACATGCCGAGCCCGGTGATGGAGCGCGTGCGCCCGCAGCTCAGCCGGCTGAGCCCGGTGAAGGGCCTCGGACGCCTGTTCGGCAAGCCCGGCCTCGTCGAATTCGGCAAGTCGCTGATCAAGATCGTGCTCGTGTCGCTCGTCGTGGCGCTCGCCATGCGCACAAACTACTTCGCCTCGCTGGACACCATGTTCTCCGAGCCCGCCGCGCTGATCTACATGATGACGTCCGATGTCACCAAAGTCCTGCTGATCGTCCTCTTCGCCACCGCCATCATCGCCGCGCTCGACTTCGCCTGGACCCGCCATCACTGGTTCTCCGAACTGATGATGACGAAGCAGGAGGTGAAGGAGGAAATGAAGCAGGCGCAGGGCGATCCGATCGTGAAGGCGCGCATGCGCTCGATCCAGCGCGATCGCATCCGCCGCCGCATGATGACCGCCGTACCGCGCGCCACCCTCGTCATCGCCAACCCGACCCACTTCGCCGTCGCGCTGCGCTATGTGCGCGAGGAAGGCGATGCGCCGGTCGTCGTCGCCAAGGGCCAGGACCTCGTCGCGCTCAAGATTCGCGAGATCGCGGAGGAGAACGGAATTCCCGTCTTCGAGGATCCGCCGCTCGCACGCTCAATGTTTGCGCAAGTCTCGGTAGATAGTGTCATTCCACCGGTGTTCTACAAAGCCGTGGCGGAGCTGATTCACCGGGTTTATGCAGCCTCGCCCCAGACCAGACGGGTAAACTAGATCCGATGAGAAAATGCACCTTTTCCGCAGAGCGCGAGAAGATTGTTGCCGAAGCAATCTGCCCGGTCGCCACTGAGCTCAGACTGCTCGATGCCGCCGATCTCGTCTCGTTGTTGCGTTTCGAGTGCTACGGCAACCTCGCCGACCTGGTCTCCTCGGCGGCCGAGCTCTACTTCCTGCCGGGCACCGTCAATTTCGGCGCCGGCGGCGACTATCGTCTCGATTGGGACACCGAGCCGGAAGTGACGCTCGACATGGAAATCCGCCCGCAGGGCGTGACGGTCTATGCGCGGCTCATGCTCCAGAAGGACAAGGCGGGCGTGGAGGTCACCCATGTCGCCTTCAACGACCCGTCCGCCGATCCCGACGACAATACCGCCTTCCTGCGCAAGAGCCTGGCGGAAGCGCGTTACGTCAAATCCGACGCGCCGTCACAGCACGCGCACTGACGAACCGTACAGCAAGGACGGCCGTGCACGACACGGCCGTTTTCTGTCAGGTGATGTAGCCGAGGCGGATGGCCTTGGCGATCGCCTGGATACGGTTCACCGCGTCCAGCTTCGTCGTCGCGGTGCCGAGATAGGCGTTCACCGTGTGCACGGAAAGGCCCATCTTCTCGGCGATCGCCTCCGAGATGCAGCCGTCGCCGGCCATCTGGAGGCAGGCGATCTCACGTTCGCTGAGCGCTTCGGAAGGCCCGAGCTTGCGCTCCTCGCCGGCCAGCATGTCGATCAGCACCTGGCAGCTCTTCATGTGCATGTCGATGATGAGATCGCTGGAAGGTGCGATGAAGACGCCCATGAAGAGGACGTAGCCATTGCCGTGCGCGCCGAGACGGACCGGGAAGGCCGTGCCGGACCAGGGCAGGAGACGGGGCGGAAGGCGCGTGGTGAAGGGTTCGGCGCCCGAGGCGGCAAACTGGTTGTCACCCGCCCCTTCCCAGATGAGCGGCAGCATGGAGGCTTCGAGATGGGCGAGCATCGCCGGGCCGTAGGCTTCGAGAAGCACCCGGCCGTTCTCTTCGACATCATTCGCCCAGTTGTGCAGCGATAGCGTCAGCTTGCGGGCCGATGGCAGGCCGTGGCCGGAGACGCGCAGCACCGCGAAATGCTCGGCGCCGACGACCGTCTGCATCACCTGCAGGCGGGAGACGAAGTCCGCCGCCCGCGCCGCCTTCGGCGGCCGCGCCAGCCGGATTTCCGGTTCCATCGCGACGGGGGCGGAAAGCTGGATACCCATGGCAGTCCTCCTCAAACCAGGCTGTTGCGAACGGCCCAGGCGATCGCTTCCGACCGCGTCTTGGTCGCGGTCTTGCGCATCACGCTGGTGATGTAGTTGTTGATCGTGTTGCGCGAGATGCCGAGGATGACGGCGATCTCGTCGCTCGTCTTGCCTTCGGCGATCCAGTACAGGCACTCGATCTCGCGTTCGGTCAGTTCCAACTCGCGATCCTGCCGAAGGATCGCGCCCTGGCAGCAGACGCTGGCGAAGTAGCCGGTCATGACGCCGACATCGCGCAACTTGCTCTGGGACAGGATGAAATGCTCCGGAAAGAGGAGCAGCAGCGACATGCGGACCCGGCCGACATGGAAGGCGATGAGGCAATATTCGCGGCTGATGCCCTTGGGAACGGCCACGTCGTCCGCCAGATGGCTGAAGCTCGGCTTCAGCAGCGTCAGGCACTTTTCAAGTTCGCTCATGCGGGACTGGGAAGCAACGATGGCGCCGGCAATGCCGCGCACCATGTTGAAGGGCCAGTCGGATGCGACCACGATCTCAAGGCTTGCCTCAGGCGAGACATCGTGGCGGACGAGAAGATAATGGGAAGCGCTGACATAATCGGTCAGCGCCCTCAGGCCCGTGGACAGGCCGGCGCGATCCGCACAGCGTCCCAGGTGTTGAACCAGAAGTTCACGCGTACTCTTACGCTCACCCGACTCGGCTGAGAATCCATAGGACTCCCAGGCCGAGACATCCGACCGGATCGTTTCCATGATAGCCCCCTGTTCCGATTCCGAACGGAAATTCACGCTTCCTTCCCGCCGGTGTCCGGAACCATCCGAGCACCTTCCAGTCAGGCCGCATCTGCGAGAATCACCAAGCGAATCAGTGACTAAAGTGTACATCGCCCATCGCTAAAAACCATCGCCATCTTCTCGGGATTTACTTTTGACGGCAACTGTGAGTCGCTTTGCGAACACTGATTTGCTTGCTGCCATCTGGCGATAGCCGTCCGGGTAAATATTTGTTAACCATACAGTATTTGCGATGTCGCGGCGGCATCCGAAACAAAAGGCAGCGCTAATTCGAGCGAAAATTGCGGTGCCGGCCGGTATCCTGCAACTGGTGTGACGATAAAATATTTTCACCGATCACGCGGCCGTGAAGCGAACGGTGATCATGCCGCCCCCGAATACGACGGAATTGCTACAAACGGGTCGAACCAGCGTTGCCGAAAAGCGACAGGCGCGGGGCAAAAAACGGCGTGGCGGCTTTTCCTGCGCAAACGAAAACGCGGCCGTTTCCGGCCGCGTCGCTGTCTTTTCCTTCGGGGGCAGCCGTCAGGCGGCTTCCTTCTCCGCGGACCACTTGCGCAGGATCTTGGCGGCGCGCTCTTCGCTGATCTCGACCATGCGGCTGAGGCGGCGCTCCGGACCTTCCTTGACGCGGCGGTTGAAGGTGCCCTCCCCGTCATCGCCCGCATTGAGCAGGTCGTCGGTGCTGTCGAAGCCGAAGTCCGCGCCGAAGCCGTCCATGAGGGTGGCGCCGGGACCGCCGATACCGGCGGCCGGAGAGAAGTCGGGAAGCTCGAGACCGGCTGCATCGCTTTCCAGCGCGCCGGCGGAAGCACCGCCGCCGGTGACCGAGCGGACCGCCGGGCGCAGGCCGAACCAGACCACGAGGAATGCGACGCCGACGAAGGCAAGCGCATTGATGATGCCGCCGAGGTTGCGCGTCAGCACTTCCGTCACGCCCGGGCCCGGCACCGCTTCGTCGAGCAGCTGGTGGTCGAGGAATTCCATGGCAGTGATCGTGACGACGTCGCCGCGGTCGCTGTTGAGGCCGGCGGCCGAGGAGACGATCTTCTGCATGTCGGCGATGTAGGCGTCGATCTTCGCCTGTTCGACCGGCTCGCCGACCATGGTGGCGACGCGCGCCCGGTTCACGACGACCGCGACGGACAGTTTCTCGACGGCGACGCCGTTGCGGACGGTGGCGACCGTCTTGCTGTTGATCTCGTAGTTGGTCTGCTCTTCCTTCTTGTCCGCCTCGTCGCTCGACTGCGGCCCGTCGCCGTTGCCCTCCGGGCCGCCCTGCGGAATGTTCTGCTCGACAGTCGCCGCCTTGTTCGATGCCTGCTGGCTGGACTTCTGGCTTTCGCGCGTCACGCGGACGGAGCGCTCCACGCGCGATTCCGGATCGTAGACCGTCTCCTGGATCTGCTGCGTATCGGTGTTGAGCGATGCGGTGACGCTGGCGCGGAAATTGTCCATGCCGAGGAAGGGCGCGAGCGCCTTTTCGATATTACGCTCGATTTCGCTCTGGACGGTCTGGACCGCCGTCAGCGAACGGTTGACCGCACCGTTCTCCGGGTCGTCGCCGGAGGCAAGGAGCTGGCCGGCCGAATCGAGGATGGTCACCCCGTCCACTTCCAGGCCCGGGACAGAGGCGGCGACGAGATGGCGGATGGCGGCGGCCGATTCGCGGCCGGCCTGCGCGCTGGCGCGGATCATGACCGAGGCGGTCGGCACCTGGTCGGCCTTGCGGAAATTGCCACGCTCCGGCATCACGATATGGACGCGGGCGGCGGCGATGCCGCTGATCTGCTGGATCGTGCGGGCGATTTCGCCTTCGAGGGCCCGAATGCGCGTGACTTCCTGCATGAAGGAGGTGAGGCCGAGCGAGCCGACCTTGTCGAAAAGCTCGTAGCCGGAATTGGCGCTGCTCGGCAGGCCGCGTTCGGCGAGATAGAGCCGCGCCTTGCCAGTCTGGCCCACCGGGACCGCGATGCTTGCGCCGTCGGTTCCGGTGTTGAAATCGATGTTGGCCTCGGCGAGTGCCAGGCTTATCTGGTTCGCGTCGGTCTTCTCCAGGCCGACATAGAGCGTCTCGTAGGCGGGCTTGTTCACCAATATCCCGGCGGCGAGCACGAGACCGATCGAAACGACGGCGGCTCCCGCCAGCATCGCAAGTTTCGCCTGTCCCAGCGAAGCCAGGTTCCTGTAGACTTTCGTCAGCTGTTCCAACAGATTCATTCTGTTCCCGCACGGACTAGTCGCCTGGACTCCGGCCTACCATGCCGGCGCGATCAGACGCATTTTCAATCTCGTGGGACGATGCCGGCACATTTCCGCACGCGCCGGCCTGCCCCATGGAATACGCGGACCTAACTGATCCGGCCTGGAAACTAGACCGCGAAACTTGCGCGAGCATGTCGTTGCCGCGCGTGCGAAAAGGGGTAGAGAAATGCAAAACGGCGCCTTGCGGCGCCGTCTGGAGACGATTTTCCGGGCCGCTCAGAAGAATTCGAAATCGCCGGCCGCCTTGCCGAGCGGCTGGGAATGGCCGTGGCGCAGGCCGTTGCTCAGCGCCTTCTGCATGTCGGCAAGCTTGACGAGGTTGAGCGCCGTCGTGACGTCGACCACCCAGCTTTCGGGAATGCTGCCGGTGATCGTGTCGATGAACTCGGCAAGCCCCCGCGTCTTCTGGACGGCAAGGTCGATGCCCTGCAGCACCATCATGCGCTCGTTGGCGTCGCCCGCTCCCTCGCCATGGATGGCGGCGAGCTGCGGCTCGATGCGTTCCATAAGGTAGGCGACATCGTGCAGTTCGGACACGATCCGCATCAGGACATCCGGAAGGGCTTCCTCCATGGCAGTCGCTGCACTCAGATACTCGGCTTGCATGGGTTACCCTTTTTACCCGTACGGGCCGGCGGATCGACTGTCCCGACCGGCAACGCAATACATTTCGTACTTCGCTTCCCTGCGGCGGAACGGCCGCTCAGAAGAATTCGATAGAGCTTTCCACCGGCCTTGCGACGGGTGCCGGCCGCTGCTCCAGCGCCACCGTCTTCTGCGTCTCGACGCCCGTCAGCGCATATTGCCTCGCCCGGCCGCTCGACGGCCAGTATTCCAGCTTGCGCCCATGCTCGCCGCCGGTGCTCTCGCCGACGACCTTGATGCCCTCGTCCATCAGGAACTGACGGGCGAACAGGGCGTTCTGCTCACCCACATTGGAAAAGCGGGCGATCGTCCGCGCACCGCCGAAGATCTTCGCCTCCAGCCGGTCGCGCCGGGCGCCCTGCTTCAGGAGGCCGTTGATCAGAAGTTCCATCAGATGCACGCCGTAGCGCGTGGCGTCGCCCCCAGAGGCGAGCGCCTCGGCCGAGCCCGGCAGCAGGAAGTGATTCATGCCGCCGACGCCAACAACCGGATCGCGCATGCAGGCGGCCACACACGAGCCGAGAATGGTGGTGAGCACCACATTCGGATCGTTGAGGACCTTGTATTCGCCCTGGATGACATGGACGCGGCGCGGCGCGGCTTCTGATATCATTTCAAGGCCCCGAACACGGCTTCGATGGCCGCCTTCATCTTCTCGATGGTGAACGGCTTGGCCAGCACGTTGTTGGCGCCGAGCGCCGCCGCCTTCTGCACCAGGGCACGGTCGCCCTGCGCGGTCAGGATGATGAAGGCCGCCTTCTTGGTGTTGGGGTTCGACCGCACCGCCTGCAGGAACTCGATGCCGTCCATCTTCGGCATGTTGAAGTCCGAGATGACGAGGTGGTGCGGCTGCTGGGACATGATGGCCATGCCCTGCGCGCCGTCGCCGGCCGCGGTGATCTGCTTGAAGCCGAGCTGCTGCAGGGCGTCGCCCAGCAGCAGGCGGCTCGTCACCTGGTCGTCGACGATGAGTACTTTGATTTTTTCAGCGATAGACATTATTCGCTCCCTTCTCTACGGGCCGCAGTGATCTTCAAGATTTCCTCCCCTATCGAGGAGAGCGGAAACTGGTGCTCGACGGCACCCAGCTCGAAAGCCACCCTCGGCATTCCATATACGACGCAGGTTTTTTCGTTCTGACCGATGGTCCGCGCCCCTGCATGGCGCATTTTCAGAAGGCCGGCCGCCCCGTCCCGGCCCATGCCGGTCAGGATGACGCCGACGGCGTTGCGGCCGGCGAGTTCGGCGACCGAATCGAACAGCACGTCCACCGAGGGGCGGTGGCCGTTGACCGGATCGCGCTCCACCAGCCGGCAGCACGGCGCATGCGCGTTGGCGATCTGGAGATGGCGGTCGCCGCCGGGCGCGAGGTAGATCTTGCCGATCTCCAGCCGCGCACCGTCCGTCGCCTCCTGCACCACCGGCGCGCAGAGGCGGTTCAGCCGCTCGGCGAAGCTCTTGGTGAAGGTCGGCGGCATGTGCTGCGTGATGACGGTCGGCGGGCAATTGACCGGGAATTTCTGCAGCACCGCGATCAGCGCTTCGACACCGCCTGTCGATGAGCCGATGGCCACGACCCTGCGGCCGGGCTTGTAGCTTGCGGCCGGGTTGACGTTTGCCGAGGTCGGCGCGAGCGGCGGCGGCTCCGCATGGAAACGGCGCTGCGAGCGGGCGGCGGCCTTCACCTTCTCGGCAAGGTCGCCGAAGGGGCGGGCATCGCCCGGCTGCGGCTTGCCGACGCAATCGAAGGCGCCGATTTCCAGCGCCATCAGCGAGGCCTCGGCGCCGCGATGGGTGAGCGTCGAGACCATGATGACCGGCATCGGCCGGAGCTTCATGATCTTGTCGAGGAATTCGAGCCCGTTCATGTTCGGCATCTCGATATCCAGCGTCACGACATCCGGATTGAGCTGCTTGATCGCGTTTCGGGCTTCCATGGCGTCGCCGGCCTGGCCGATGACATTCACATCAGGATCGGAATTGAGCACGGCCGTGATCAGGCCGCGCATGGTCGGCGAATCGTCGACGACGAGGACGCGAGCGGGTGCCATCATGCGCCCCTCCTGTGCTTGCCGGTATAGCGGTAGGTGGTGATGCCGATATTGTCGAACTGGTTCTTCGCCTCGCCCGAGACGCGCTCGGAATGGCCGATATAGAGATGGCCGTTGTCGCCGAGCATGCCGGCGAAGCGCGACCAGATCTTCATCTGCGTCGGCTCGTCGAAATAGATGACGACGTTGCGGCAGAAGATGACGTCGAACGGGCCCTTGAACGGCCACTGCGCCATCAGGTTAAGTTCGTTGAAGGTGATCAACCGCTTCACGCGGTCATCGACCTGCCATTTCTGCCGGCCGCCCGCATCCACCTCGCGGAAGAACTGCTTGCGCATGGCCGGGTTCACCGTCTCCAGCGCATTGGCGTCATAGGCGCCGGCCCTGGCGATGGCGAGGATCTTCGGGTCGATGTCGGTCGCAAGGATGCGGAAGTCGTAGTCGGCGACGTTGGGCATCAGCGAGAGGACGGTGAGCGCAATGGAATAGGGCTCCTGCCCGTCCGAACAGGCGGCCGACCAGATGCGTACCCGGCCGCCATTGCGGGCGCGGGCGAGAAGCTCCGGCAGGACGTCGCTCTTCATGTGGTCGAAATGGTGGTTCTCGCGGAAGAAGCGCGTGAAGTTCGTCGTCAGGTGCGACAGCATCTCTTTCCGCGCCGACGCGCCCGCCGGCGAGGATACCAGCGCGCAATAGTCGCGGAACCCCTTCAGGCCGAGCTGGCGGATGTGCTTGGACAGGCGCGAATAGACGAGCGAGGCCTTGGTCTCGTTGAGGTAGATGCCTGCATCCGCATAGATCATGGCCGCAATCTCGGATAGGTCCTTGCGGGTCAGCGGATATTCGCCGCTCGCCAGGCACTCGTCCGGAGACTGTCTTGTGTCGATGGCCGGGGAATAGGTCATGCGGCTTCGCTTTCCGTATGCGGGAACAGGGCATCCAGCTCGATGAGGCAGATCATGCGGCCCTCGATGGCGAGGATGCCGCGGGCGTAGGACTTTTCCGCCTCATTGGCGATATCGGGCGTCGGCTGCACGTTCTCGTCGGTGATCGTCAGGATGTCGGAGACGGCATCGACGAGCAGCCCCACCACCTTGTGCCCGACCTGCGCGACGATAATGACGTGGCGCACGGTCGGTTCGGCGGGCTTCATGCCGAGCCGAAGCGACATGTCGACGATCGGCAGCACCGCGCCGCGAAGGTTGATCACGCCCAGGACGTAGGGCGGCGCATGCGGCATCGCGGTGGCCGGGGTCCATCCACGGATTTCCCGAACCGACATGATGTTCACGCAGAACTCCTGATCGCCGATCCTGAAGGCGATCAGTTCGCGTCCGTGGGAGAGATTCTTGACCGCGTACGTCATGCTCTATCAACCGGTGGCAGCAAGCGAGATGTCTTGTTTCAGGGACTGGCCGCGCGAGGCGGCGACCACCGCGTCGACGTCCAGGATGAGCGCGACGCGCCCGTCGCCGAGAATGGTCGCGGCGGCGATGCCCGGAACGTGGGTGTAGTTCGCCTCCAGGCTCTTGATGACGACCTGGCGCTGGCCCTGGATGGCATCGACCATCAGGGCACGCTGGCCGCCGCCTTCCGATTCGACGAGCAGTGCGACGCCCTCGATCGGGTTCGCCTGCGTGGCGCGGAAGTTGAGGATCCGGCCGACATCCACCAGCGGGCAGAAGGAGTTGCGGATCGAGATCAGCCGCTGCGAGGCGCCGAAGGAGTGGATGGCCGAGGCTTCCGGTTGCAGCGTCTCGACGATGGCCGTCAGCGGCACGACGAGCGTCTGGCCGGCGACCGTGACCACCATGCCGTCGAGAACGGCCAGCGTCAGCGG
Organism: Shinella zoogloeoides; assembly: GCF_030733845.1. Taxonomy (NCBI): domain Bacteria; kingdom Pseudomonadati; phylum Pseudomonadota; class Alphaproteobacteria; order Hyphomicrobiales; family Rhizobiaceae; genus Shinella; species Shinella zoogloeoides. Next base: position 318,565 of record NZ_CP132311.1, on the reverse strand, counting down.
CAGGCTCATGGTGAAGACGGAGCCCTGCCCCGGCTTCGAGGAGATGGAGATGCGGCCGCCGAGCGCCTGGATCGAGCGCTTGACCACGTCCATGCCGACGCCGCGGCCGGAAAGGTCCGAGACCTTGTCGGCGGTGGAGAAGCCGGCGTGGAAGATCAGGTTGTCGATTTCCTCGTCCGACAGGTTGGCGTCCGCCGCGATCAGGTCGTTGTCGATGGCCTTCTGGCGCACCTTCTCGCGGTTGATGCCGGCGCCGTCGTCGGCAAGCTCGATGACGATACGGCCGGAACGGTGCTTCGCCGTGAGGCGGACCGTGCCCTCGGGATTCTTGCCGAGCGCCTCGCGCTTCTCCGGCATTTCGAGGCCGTGGTCGACCGCGTTGCGGATCATGTGCGTCAGCGGCTCGGCAAGCTTGTCGATGACGGTCTTGTCGACTTCGGTGTTTTCGCCTTCCGTGATGAGGCGGACCGACTTGCCGGTGATGTCGGCGATTTCGCGGACGGTACGCGCCATGCGCTGGAAGACCGGCTTCACCGGCTGCGCTCGGATCGCCATCACCGAATCCTGGATCTCGCGGGTGAGCTGCTGCAGCTCTTCGAGGCCCATATTGATGGAGGATGTGCCGTTGTTGTCGTTCTCGACGACGCTCTGCGAGAGCATCGCCTGATTGATGACGAGCTCGCCGACGAGGTTGATCAGGCGATCCACACGGTCAAGATCGACGCGGATCGTCTGGCCGGCGGCGGCGGCCTGGTTGGCCTGGGCAGCGCTGGCGGCGGCAGCCTTGGCGTTCTCGGCGGCGCGGCCGGCGACCTGCGCGACCTTGCTGACGGTTTCGGCTGCGGCAACGGCGGCAGCGGCATCGCTTTCGACGGCGAGCGTTTCCTCACCGCCGGCCGGAGCCGCGTCGTCGAGGATCGACAGGTCGAAGGGGACGGGCTGCATCGGCAGCTCCTCGTCCTCGACCACCTCGCCGACGATCTCTTCCTCGACGGTGTGGATGTCGAGATCGCAGTCCCACTCGGCGAATTCGAAGACGGAGCGCACGCCGTCCTCGCCCTTGTCTGTCGTCACCGAGATCTTCCAGGAGAAATAGGCTTCCTCCGGGTTCATCTTGTCGAGCGGGGGCAGGCTGTCCATGTCGCAATAGACGCTCATGTCGCCGAGGCGGGAGACGTCGCGCAACAGGAGAACCGCTTCGTTGCCCTTGGCGTAGAGGTCCTTCTTGGGCTTGAAGACGATCTGGCAGGTCGGCACGTAGTGCGCGGCCGGTTCCTCGTCGAAGTCGCCGAAGGAGAACGGAATCGGCTGGAAGCCTTCGTCGTTGACCGCGGGCTTTTCCACCACCGGTGCCGGTGCGGCCGCCTTGGGAGCAGCGGCTGCGGGCTTCGGGGCCGGAGCTTCGGCGGCGGCCGGGGCCTCGCCGTGCGCCAGCGCTTCGAGTTCTCGGATCAGGGCGCGGCTGCGGGCCTCGTCGACGCTTCCGCCGTCGCGCGCCGCATTGGTCAGGTCCGCCAGCACGTCGGCGGACTTCAGCATGACCTTCAGGACATCCTGGGTGGGTTCCAGCTTGTTGGATCGAACGCAATCCAGTGTCGTCTCGAACACATGGGCGAAGGAGACGAGATCGTCGAGGCCGAATGCACCGGCACCGCCCTTGATCGAATGCACGGCACGGAACACGGCGTTGACCGTCTCCGGGTCGCGATCCCCGTCATTCAGCTTCAAGAGACCGGATTCCAGTTCCGCGAGCTGCTCCTCGCATTCCTGGAAGAAGATCTCTTTGATTTCGTTCATATCCATCGCGGAAAATCCTGGATTTAGGCGGTTACGCGCTCGATTGCATCGATCAGCTTGGTCGGATCGAAAGGCTTGACGATCCAGCCCGTCGCGCCGGCCTGGCGGGCACGGTTCTTCTTCTCCGCGTCGCTTTCGGTGGTCAGCACGAGGATGGGAATGGCGCGGTACTTCTCGTTGCGGCGAACGCCCTCGATGAAGCCGAAGCCGTCGAGGCGCGGCATGTTGATGTCGGTGACGATGACATCCGGGTTTGCGTTTTCGAGAACTTCCAGGCCCTCGACGCCGTCTTCGGCCTGGATGGTCTCGAAGCCTGCATTGTTGAGGGTGACGAGGAGCATGTTCCGGATCGTCCGGGAATCATCCACCGTCAGGACTTTTTTCTTCATTGCCTAGCCTCCTGTGCCAGCAAGTGATCAATATTCACACCGATAAGTTGCAATGTCTTCATGAAAGGGTCGGACACCTTGCCGAAGGTGAAGGGCTGCCTGTCCTCTTCCCAGCTTTTCGCGCCGGCCATCAGGACCTGGGCGCAGAGCGCGCCGACCCGCTCGACCGCCGAGGCGTCGATGACGAGCGGATTGCCCTTGAGGCCCATGAGCTGCGTGTGCAGCGCCGTCGCCTCGTTGAGGTCGAGGACGGGGGCAAGGCTTAAACTTTTCTGAACGGCTTTCTTGCTCGCCATTACCGTGTTCCTTGTCTGCGTCTTTGCAAAACCATCATTGCGTTGCTCGAAGCGACGGGCGGCTGGCTCTCATCGGAAAGCCGGCTGCGTGCCGTCGAAAACCAGTGCCTCGGCCGCCTGCTCGTCATTTCAGCCCCCAAAGCCCACGGCGCGGGCCGAGAGGAAATCGAGGGGCGAGGAAGGCGTTTCGGTACGTTCCGCCGCAGGCGCCTCTGCCGGCGCGGGGCGTGCCGCGCGGCGGAGGTCGCGCTGCGACGAAACATGGAATTCCCGGATCGTGCGGCCGAGTTCGAGGATGACGGTGTGGAGGTCGCCCCCCGCCCCGCCGAGACGGCTCGCATCGGCGGCATCGGCTTCGAGCGCGCGGCCGGCGCGGCCGATCTCGGCCGAAACCCCGGTCAGCCCTTCGGCATCGACGGCGCTCTCGCGCACGATGCCGGTGATGGCGTCGTTGATGCCTTCGACCTGGCGCACGATGTTGCCGATGGCGTCCTGGGTGCGGTGGACGTGTTCGACGCCGGCCTCGACCTGCGCCTTGGTGCCCGTCACGAGCTGCTTGATCTCGCGCGCTGCATCGGCCGAACGCTGGGCGAGCGCGCGCACTTCCTGCGCGACGACTGCAAAGCCGCGGCCGCTGTCGCCGGCGCGGGCGGCCTCGATGCCGGCGTTGAGCGCCAGAAGGTTGGTCTGGAAGGCGATCTCGTCGATGACGCCGATGATCTGGCCGATCTTCTCCGCCGAGGCCTCGATATCCGCCATGGCCGACATCGCTTCGCCGACGATGTTGCCGCTAAGCGCCACGGATTGCTGGGTCGATGCGGCGGCGGACTGCGCCTTGCGGGTTTCGCCGAGCGTTTGGCGGACGCGCTCGACAATGCCGCCGAGGGCGTTAGCCGTTTCGATCAGGTTTGCCGACTGCTCGGCCGAGCGGGCGGAAAGCGCGCTGGCGCCGGAGGCCAGCGCGCCGACGAGCCGGTCGCTTTCGCCTGCCCGGTCGGCGGCGGAGGAAAGACGGGACTGGATCTCGTCGAGCGCACCGTTCAGCGTCTCGGCAAGCGCGCGCCAGGCCTCCGGCATCTCGCCGGAAACGCGCGTCGAAAAGTCGAGCTGCGAAAGGCCGCGGATCGTCTCGCCGAAGACGCGGTCGAGCTCGGCGCGGTCCTCGCGGCGCTGTTCGCCGAGCGCCCGGTTGTGGGCATGGCGCAGCTCGTTGAAGCGCAGCGAGACGCCGATTTCCGCGTCGACCATGGCGGTGCGCAGGAAGGCGGCGACGAGATCCGTCAGTTCCTTGCGGCGGGCCTTGCCCACGCCGAGAATGGATTTCGGCCAGTATTCCTCGATGAGGCCGGTGACGACCGTCTCGAGGACCACCGAATGGCCGGCGATGCGCCAGCGCGGATCGAGCCCCATCTGGCTTTCGCTGTCGGACAGCACCTTGACGCGCTCGGCATAGAGACCGTCGAAGCGGGCATCGGTCAGGATGCTCCAGTGGGAGCTCTGGAGGTCGTGCAGGCGATCGATCTGGCGCTCGCTCTGGAAGTGGCGGGCGGCATCGGGAAAGGTCTGGAAACGCTGGAAGAGATCGCGAAGCGCCGTTTCGACATGCCGTTCGAGCGTCTGGCGATGACGGCGAAGCGTCTCGCCGTCGGCGCTGTCCATCCCGGCGAAGCGCAAACGGTCGCGCAGGCTGGCCGCCTGTCCCGTTCGAGCCTGTTCTGCCGGCATTTCCTGCACCAATTCGCTCCCAACCAACGATGCCCGGCCACCCTTAAAGAGGACCGACGGAATTCTTCATGGAGGAGCGGTCCGGCCGAGCGGTGCGCTGCCGGGAACCGGCACGCACGGCATGTCCCGCGATCCATGATCAAATTCGGTGAAACTCGAATACCGGCTCTGTTCCGGTACGGCGGTTCGGCATCATGCCTGGGTGAGAAACGGCGAATTTCCCATTCCGACGTGTAGACCCCATGTTTATGGTTAATTCCTTGCCTGAAGGTTAATGGTTCATACCTTGCTTATGGCTTCGCTAAAATTAACGCGACCCGACGTTGCGTCAGCCACGCGCAAGCTCGCGCGCGTAGGACAGCGTCGTGAACTGGCAATGACGCCAGGAGGAAATGGACAATGATTGTTCTTGGACTGGGTGCCTCGCTGATCGCTTCGGCAACGCTTGCCGCCATCTATCTTCTTCTCGATATCGAGGCGGGGCGTGCGCCGGCCAAGGCGCGGGTTTTCTGAAGACCGCTCCAAAACCCACTTGCTTTCCCGAAAACGGCTACCACATTCAGCCCTGACAGAATGATACTGTCAAAGGGAGCATATTATGGGCATTGAAAGCATTCTGGTTTTCCTCATCGTCGGCGCCATTGCCGGCTGGCTTGCGGGCCTCATCGTCTCGGGCTTCGGCTTCGGCCTCATCGGCAATATCGTCGTCGGCATCGTCGGCGCCTTCATCGCCGGCTATCTCTTCCCCGCCATCGGCATCAGCCTCGGCAGCGGCATCATCGCCGCCATCATCCATTCCACGATCGGCGCCGTGATCCTGCTCGTGCTCATCAAGGTCATCAAGCGCGCCTGACCGGGCCGCAGGAACCGTTGGCCGTGGCGGCTTCCCCGCCGCGGCCTTTCCGTTTCCGCTCAGATTTCGAAAAACTCCGGAACTACCAGTCCAGGCCGCGCATCGAACGCTCGCGGGAAAGCGGCATGTTCGTGCCGGTGCTCGTCACACCGTTCTGCTCGCAGACATAGACATTGCGCGGCATCCAGTTGGTGCGGGAGCTTGGCGGAACGATCACCCTCTGCTCGCAAACCACCGAATTTTTGCCGCTGTATTCCTCGGTGGCGTCGGAGGGCACGACGCCCGGAAGATCCTTGAAGGCCTGCGCCTGCCCGCCCGAGACGGACATCAGGACGGCCAGAATGGCAAGGGCGGCTCGTGTTTTCATCGTCGTTTCCGGCAAGGCCGGCCTTCCGCATCATCAAAAAGGTACCGCAGGCGGGAAACATGCGCTATAGGCCTGCGGACGTTCAGACAGCTTAGATGGGGTTTTTCATGGCAAGTGCAATCCGGTATCACGAAGGCGACATTCCGGCGGCGGATGCTGCCCGCTATACCGGCGCGATCGCCATCGACACCGAGACGCTCGGCCTCATCCCGCGCCGCGACCGCCTTTGCGTGGTGCAGCTTTCGCCGGGCGACGGCACCGCCGATGTCATCCGCATCGCCGCCGGCCAGAAGCAGGCGCCGAACCTGACCGCGATGCTGGAGGACCCCTCCCGCCAGAAGATCTTCCATTACGGCCGCTTCGACATCGCCGTGCTGTTCCACACCTTCGGCGTCACCACCACGCCGGTCTTCTGCACCAAGATCGCCTCGCGCCTCACCCGCACCTATACCGACCGGCACGGCCTGAAGGACAATCTCAAGGAAATGCTGGAGGTCGACATCTCCAAGCAGCAGCAGTCGTCCGACTGGGCGGCCGAGACGCTTTCCCCGGCGCAGCTCGAATATGCGGCCTCGGACGTGCTGCATCTCCACGCGCTGCGCGACAAGCTCATGGCCCGCCTTACGCGCGACGGAAGGCTTGCCCATGCGGAAGCCTGCTTCACCTTCCTGCCGACCCGCGCCAAGCTGGATCTGCTCGGCTGGGAAGAAACCGACATCTTCGCCCATAGCTGAGTTCCATCGTGGAACACCAGACCGGGCCGACGCTGGAACCGCTGCGACGGCTGATCCGTGGCCGGCTCGCGGCCCTTCCGCCCGGACTTGCGGAATTCCTGCTGTTCGGGCTGAAACAGGCCTGGGCCTGTCTCTTCGGCGGGCTCATGCTCGGCCTCATCATCCTGACCAAGTTCGTCTGGCAGCCCGACTGGCCGGTCCACCGCTATGACGCGCTCTTCGTGATGGCGCTCGCGATCCAGGTCACCTTCCTGACGCTGAAGATGGAGACCTTCGAGGAAGCCAAGGTCATCCTGATCTACCATCTCGTCGGCACCGCCATGGAGATCTTCAAGGTCCATATGGGCTCCTGGGCCTATCCCGAGGAGGCGGTCATCCGCATTGCCGGCGTGCCGTTGTTTTCCGGCTTCATGTATGCCTCGGTCGGCAGCTACATGGCGCGCGCCATCCGCATCTTCGACATGCGCTTCACGCACTACCCACCGTTCTGGGCGACCGCGCTGCTGGGGATCGCCATCTACGTCAATTTCTACACGCACCATTATCTCGTCGATATCCGCATCGCGCTGTTTGCGGCGACGGTGCTGCTCTTCGGGCGCGTGCGCATCTATTACACGGTGGAGGCCAAGCCGCGCTGGATGCCGCTCGTCGTCGCAGCCTTCTTCACCAGCATCTTCCTCTGGATCGCCGAGAACATCGGCACGGCGACGGGCGTCTGGCTCTATCCCGGCCAGCAGACCTGGCACATGGTGCCCTTCACCAAGCTCGGCTCGTGGTATCTGCTGCTCTATGTGAGCTTCGTGCTGGTGACGATCGTCTGCCGGCCGCAGCCACCGGATACCCCTCAGATCCGGCAGGGTTACGCTTAACGTCCGGTTAACGGCCAAGGCGTTATCTTCCAGGCAACTGGAGGTTTGCCATGTTGACACCCTTGCAGAGCGCGCAGTCCACCGCCGCCGTCTCGGCAATGCAATCGATCGTCGATACGCTCGAGGAGCGCCGCCGCGAGGAAGCGGAGAAGGCCAGTGGGCGCAAGAACGACGATTTCCGCGAGCAGGCACACCTGCAATCGGACGACACCGCGCGCCAGGCGAACACCCGGATCAACGAGCACTTCTTCGGCAGCAATGCGCGCGGCGCCGACACGCTCGCCAAGCTGATCTCCCGTTTCAGCGACACGCTCGGCATCGCCCAGCAAGAGGGCGAGACCGCCCGCGCCTTCGCCCAGCGCCTCGCCGACAAGCTCGCCCTCGTCGACAGCATCGGCCTGCCGGCCAAGGGCAGCACGCTCAACGTCACGCTCGGCTCGCTCGGTACCACGCTCTCCTCCGTCAAGCAGGCGATGAGCGGCCCCTCGGACGATGCCGCCGCCAACCTCGTCGCCCGCCTCGCGCTCGCGGCGGACGTCACGCAGGGCGAGAAGGAGACGGACGCCGACTTCGAACAGCGCCTCTCGGCCATGCTGACGCGCCAGCGCGGCGAGCTGCCGGCGGATGTCGCGGCGCTCGAAAAGACATCCGGCCTTTCCGAGCTCGGCCTCAAGGCGAACGATCTCATCGCCGCCATCCGCAATCCCTACGGCCCCGAAGCCGAGCGCGTGAAGGACGCGCTGGCCGAGAAAGCCGACGCGGAGAAGGCGCTGACGCCGGAAATGCGCAAGGTCATCGCCCGGCTGGAAGACGCGGCGGACCCGAAGACGATCGAGGAACTGAAGCTCGACCGCACGAGGCGCGACCCGACGCGCATCGAGGATGCGCAAACGCGCCAGGAGCGCGAGGCCACAATCCTCACGCTGGAGGCGGGCGAGAAGCTCGAGGATGCAAGGGAGCTCCAGGATGCCGTCGGCCGCGCCCACGAGGAGGCCGTCGAGGGCAGGACGGACGGCAAGAAGCCCGTCGATGCGCTCGACACGATCCAACTGCTGGCCGCCGGAACCGAGGCGACGAAAATCGCCGGGAGAACCGAGGCAGTCCCCGAAGGTGGCCTTTCCGCGGACAAGGACGATCCTGCCGCCACCAGCGGCGATGCCCTTCGCGATCTCGACACGGCGAGCCTGCGCGAGCAGCAGGAGCGGGAAGAGGCGAAGAAGGACATCTTCGTGCTGCGCGTCGACGACAACGGCATCTACGACCTGATCACGCGCCAGCTCGTCGCCTGACGGCTACGGCTTCTTCCTGACAATGCCGAGCCGCGCGATGACTTCCGGCGGAATGGCGTAGCGGCGGATCGCATCCTTCTGGCTGCGCAGGCCGCACATTTCCCGCGTGATGAAGAAGGCCCAGACCTTGTCGGCGGCGTCGTTGAGGAGGTCTTCGCGCTCGGCCTCGCCGCAGCCCGCGGCAAGACGCTCGGCAAGCAGCGCCAGCGCCTTCTCGACCTTCAGGCCATGTCGGCCGAGCGAATCCGCCCGCTCGGACATCAATTCGTATTCGAGGATATTGAGCCCCGTCTCCTTGGTGAAGGAGGGGGCGAGCGCCTGTGGCGGGCGAACCGTCATCTCTCGTCTCCAGTCATGGACCCAAGATGGAGCGGCAGGTGCGCGACTGCAAGGGCTCAGGCGGCGCGGGCGCGCACCGCGTCGAAGGTCCAATCGACGAGCAGCTTGCCGTCGCGCCAGACCGGCTGCAGCAGGTTCTCGCGGCCGGCGAGCTGATCCACCCGCGCCGCTTCCAGGCCGATATAGCTTTCGACCACCGCCTGCCGGCCCGCCTTGGAGGCCTTGAGGTTCATGGTGGCGGGGCGCTTGTAGACATCGTGCCATGCGCCGGCCGTATCCTGCCGGGCGTTGGCCTTCATGGCGAAGGAATAGGTGTCGCGGTTGACCTTCTGCAGCAGTCCCGCGCCCATGCCGAAGGCAATGTTCTCCGCCGAGAAGCCGAAGGCTTCCATCCGGCCGAGGATGAGGCCGATATCGGCCGGGGAGATGCCGTCGCCCTGGATGACGCGCACGCTGTCGTCGAGCACCTTGTAGCCCTTGCCGTTGAGGTGCGTGCCGAAGGCATAGGCGAGCTGACGCACGACCTGCACCGGCGTTTCCACCGGATCGCCGCTGTCCGGCCTGACGACGAGCGTGCCGCCGGCTTTCTGCACCCGCTCCTTGAGCTGCTTGCCCCAGATTTCCGCAACGGCGTTGTTGATGTCGTAGCTGTCGGACACGACGGCATAGAGGCCCTTGCCGCCGAACTTGTCGATCATGTTGCCATAGGCCTCGGCCTCGTGCTCCTGGCCCCAGGACGTCATGGTCGAGTGCTCGGAGGCGGGGATCGAGAAACCGGCCATGTCCGCGCCGTAGTAGCGGCGGGCATAGAGCACGGCGCTCACCGTGTCCGTGCCCATGAAATTGACGAGATGCGCCACACCGCCGATGCCCGCCTGCTCGAAGCTCGTGGTGCCGCGCGCGCCGAAATCGTGCAGTCGGAAGGGCAGGACGGCGGCCGGGTCGTCGCAGGTCTTTTCCAGGATCGGCTGGATGATCTGCTTCACCTTGCGGGAATTGGAGGCCACCGTGCTCGGATACCAGATGGCGCGCAGCAGCGCCGTTTCGATATAGGAGGTCAGCCAGTAGCAGGCGGGGTCGGTGTTGACGACCTGCGCGACCGGCACGCCGCGCCGCACCAGCGTGCCCTCCGGCAGCGCTTCGATGAGCAGCGGCAGGAAGCCGCCGTGCTTCCTGACGATATGCGTCCAGCCTTCCCGATTGAACGGCAGCCCGTGCGCCGTGACGATGCCCTCGGCCTCGTCCACATCCGCCATGGTGACCGGCTTCGACAGATATTCCTTGAGGAACATCTGGAGGCCGAAGAACAGCACTTCCGCATGGTCCGAATGGCCGCGCGCCTCGACATAGGAGGAGATGGCGCGGGTTTCCGGCGGATATTGCAGGTAGTGGCTGAACTTGTAGCTGTCGGTGTTGAGGATGAGGTTGGTGAGGTTCATCGAAGGTCTCCGCCGCATCCGCGGCCCGCGAATATTTGGCGGCCAGACAGTGCCGGGAAGATTTACGCGAGCCGAGCATAAGGGGCAAGAGGCGCATGAGACCGGAAATTTCGCCTCGCGATGCTGCAGGCGCGAAGGATTTCCGCGTCCATTAGGAATTCGTTAACCATAAAATGCCATTTGTAAGGGCTAGGAAATTGTTCGGAGTAACGGGGTTCCCGTCCGGCACAGTTCGCGGTCCAGTGCTTCGCCGGTCCAACCGCCGCCTCCCCGCGTGAATGCCCGGCTCGCCGGGCCGAAAGCCCAGCACCTCGCAGCGTCGCGCATGATGCGCCATCCGACGGACGATGGAACATTGGCAGGCCTTGCGATGCGGACGGCATCGGCAATGCGATCAGGAGGCAGGCATGCTGCCGCGTGTGGCGACGACGACCGGGACAGTGCAGCCCACCCCCGTTCTTCCGGGGGCATCGAGCGATGCTGCCGCAAATCCGCAGCTTTCCGCCGCCGCCCTCGCCAATCTCAAGGCGGACGTGCTGCTGCGCCTCATCGAAACCATGCTGAAGCACATGCCGCGCACGGCGGAGCCCAATCCGGGCCGCGACCTCATCGAAACGCTGCTTGCCGCGCTGAAGACGATGCCCGGCCACGAGGGCGAAGGCGCCCGCAAGCTCGCCGACATCATCGCCAGACTGCCGCCGGAGCTTCGCCCGAGCGTGGAGAAGCTGATCAACACCGTGCTCTCCGCCATGCCGACGCGCAGCCTCATCGAGATCGTTCGCAATCCCAACGGGCCGGAAGCCCAGAAGCTTGCTCATTTCCTGGCAACGAACCTCGACCTCGACGATCTTCCGGCGGCCGGCACGGAGCGCCAGCAAAAGCCGCTCGGCCTGACCGCCCAGCAGCTTGCCGCCGTCGGCCGCCACGGCACGCAGCAGAGCGCGCAGACGGCGCAGATGCTGGGCGATGCCCGCCTGCTCCAGACGACGCTGAAGCGCATCTTCGATCTCGACGGCAACAGCAAGCCGCGCCCCCTGCCCGGCAGGACCGCCGACGGCGGCGCCGACCTCCAGATGACCGCCGGGACGATCCGCCCCGCGGCCGAGGCGAAGCTGCCGAACGCCACGCGAACTGATGCGCATCTGCCGGCATCCGCCGCCAAGGCCGCCACGCAGGAACACCCCGTCGAGGCATCCGCGGCAGCGGCTCGCCACAATGGCGATGCCGAGGAGGTTCAGGCGGCAGCGCCGGCCTTGAAGCGCGACGTATCCAATACGGCCGGACAGGCGCTGGCCCGCAGCGTGCTGCAAGCCGTGGCACGAGACGTTTCCCCCGATGTGCTGATGCAGGCGGTGGCCCATCTCGTCGAAAACCTCTCGCCTGAGGAAGCGACCTTCCTGCGCACGCTGCTGGAGCGCCCGCTCGATCCGGCGATGGAGGACGAGCTGGCGCTGATCGTCCGCGAACATGTGGACGATGCCATCGAGGACGGGCTCGGTTCGGCCCTTCGCAAGACCCGGCCCGAGGCCGCCCAATCGTCAGTGTTGCAACCCTCCACCGCCGACGGGGACGAGCTTCTGTCCTCCGCGCAGGCGAAGGACCCCGCCCAGGCCGCTACCGAAACCGGCAAGGCGCGCACCGAAGGCACACAGTCCGCATCGCTCCTGCAGCAACCTGCGGCAGAGCGGGACGATCCCTTGCCGATGCTCCCGGCGCGCGACGCAGGCCAGCCCGCCGCCGATGCGTTGCCGGACAAGCTGCTTGCGGCAACCGTGTTGCGCGAGGGCGTGCCGCTTGCCTTCGTGCCCTACCTGCCGGCCGAAGAGGACATTGCCTGGCCCGAAGCCCGCGAGGCGGAGGAAGAAGAGACGGCAGACGAGGAAGAGGCGGGTGAAGAAGGCGGTGATGCCGCTAACGGCGATACGGACCGCGAAGCCGCCGAAGAGGAGCCCGAGAGCGCCGACATGGCGCGGCGGCGCGAGAAGGCGGCGGAGATGGTCGGCGTTCTGGAGCCCGGCCTCCACTTCTACCAGAAGCTCGGCGACTACTGGACCTGACCGCTTAACAATCGGCAAGAAAAAGCCCGCGGAGATCGCTCTCCGCGGGCCTTTCGATTTTCAAGCAAGCAAGGCTTACTCGGCGTTGTTGCGGTTCTTCAGAGCCGCGCCGAGGATGTCGCCGAGCGAAGCGCCCGAGTCGGACGAACCGAACTGTGCGACGGCTTCCTTCTCTTCGGCGATTTCCAGCGCCTTGATCGAAAGCTGGATCTTGCGATCCTTCTTCGAGAAGTTCAGGACGCGGGCGTCGACGGTCTGGCCGACCGAGAAACGCTCCGGACGCTGTTCGTCACGGTCACGCGACAGATCGTTGCGGCGGATGAACGACGTGATGTCCTCGTGGTTGACGAGCTTCACTTCGATGCCGCCATCGTTGATCGCGATGACTTCAGCCGAAACGACGGCGTTCTTGCGCAGGTCGCCGGATGCCGCGGCGTCGCCGACGGAGTCCTTGCCGAGCTGCTTGATGCCGAGCGAGATGCGCTCCTTGTCGACGTCCACATCCAGAACGACTGCCTTGACGACGTCGCCCTTGTTGAACTCTTCGATGACCTGCTCGCCCGGACGGTTCCAGTCGAGGTCCGACAGGTGCACCATGCCGTCCACGTCGCCTTCGAGGCCGATGAACAGACCGAACTCGGTCTTGTTCTTGACTTCGCCTTCGACTTCCGTGCCAGCCGGGTGGCTGTGCGCGAAGGCCTGCCACGGGTTCTCGAGGGTCTGCTTGAGACCGAGCGAGATGCGGCGCTTCGTCGGGTCGACTTCGAGAACGACCACGTCGACTTCCTGGCTCGTGGACAGGATCTTGCCGGGGTGAACGTTCTTCTTCGTCCAGGACATTTCGGAGATGTGGATCAGGCCTTCGATGCCCGGCTCCAGCTCGACGAACGCACCGTAGTCGGTGATGTTCGTGACCGTACCGGAGATCTTCTTGCCGGTCGGGTACTTCGTACCGATGCCATCCCACGGATCCGACTCGAGCTGCTTCATGCCGAGCGAGATGCGGTGGGTTTCCTGGTTGATGCGGATGATCTGAACCTTGACCTGCTGGCCAATGGACAGGATTTCCGACGGATGGTTGACGCGGCGCCAGGCCATGTCGGTGACGTGCAGCAGGCCGTCGATGCCGCCGAGGTCAACGAACGCACCGTAGTCGGTGATGTTCTTGACGACGCCGTCAACAACCTGGCCTTCTTCGAGGTTCTGAACGATTTCAGAACGCTGCTCGGCGCGGGACTCTTCGAGGACCGTGCGGCGCGAAACGACGATGTTGCCGCGGCGCTTGTCCATCTTGAGGATTTCGAAGGGCTGCGGGTTATGCATGAGCGGCGTGACGTCGCGGATCGGACGGATGTCGACCTGCGAACGCGGCAGGAAGGCAACGGCGCCGTCGAGATCGACGGTGAAGCCACCCTTGACCTGGTTGAAAATGACGCCTTCGACGCGCTCGCCAGCTTCGAACTTGACTTCGAGCTTGGCCCAGCTCTCTTCGCGGCGAGCCTTTTCGCGCGACAGGACGGCTTCGCCAAGCGCGTTTTCGATGCGCTCGACATAGACTTCGACTTCGTCGCCGACCTTCAGCGTGCCGTCCTTCGACTTGGCGCCGAATTCCTTCAGCGGTACGCGGCCTTCAACCTTGAGGCCGACGTCGACGATGGCGACGTCCTTTTCGATCGCGGTAACGATACCCTTGGCAACATAGCCTTCGGCGAGATCGTTCGACGCAAAGGATTCCTGCAGAAGGGCTGCGAAATCTTCGCGCGTGGGGTTTGCTTGAGACATTGAAACTCCTGGTGTGCCTCTTGGGCACGGGCGCCGGGGGTTAGCGTTGATGATGAGCGAAGCACTATCCGCTACCCTTGGGCAGCAAATCCGGCGCGGGGACAGCCTTCGCTCTTATGTTGCGCAACTCCGGACGGAAAACCGCTTCCGCGCTTTTCCTGGCGTTGCTAGCGCTTAAGCGCGGCGTCGATAAACGACTTTGCCGCGGAAAACGCCGCCTCTATACTCATTTCCGACGTATCGAGCAAGTGCGCATCGTCGGCGGGCTTCAACGGGCTGTCCGCACGGCCCATATCGCGCTCGTCGCGGCGGCGGATGTCGTCGAGGATCGTCCCGTAATCGGCCGCGCCGCCACCGGCGAGGATCTCGTCGTAGCGGCGCTTGGCGCGCACCTCCGGCGATGCAGTGACATAGAGCTTCACCGGCGCATCCGGGCAGACGACCGTGCCGATGTCGCGGCCGTCCAGCACCGTGCCGGGCTCGCGCGCCGCAAAGCCGCGCTGCGCCTCGACCAGCGCCCGGCGCACCGACGGCATGACGGCGATCCTGGACGCCGCCTCGCCGATGGCATGGGCGGAGAGCACCGATCGGTCGAGGCCTGCCAGATCGAGGTTCTGCGCCACGTCCGCGGCAATGGCTTCGTCGTCGAACGGCAGGCCGCGATCGAGAAGCGCCTTGGCCGTCGCCCGGTAGGTCAGGCCCGTATCGAGATGATGGAAACCGTATTCATCCGCAATGCGGCGCGACAGCGTGCCCTTGCCGGCGGCGGCGGGACCATCGATGGCGATCGTGAATGTCATCAGGCGCCCTTCGCCTCGAAAAGTTCGATCTTCGCGCCAAGACCCGTCATGAGGTCCATGAATTCCGGGAAGCTCGTGGCGATCATGGTGGCGTCGTCCACGGTCACCGGGTTTTCCGAGACAAGGCCCATGACGAGGAAGCTCATGGCGATGCGGTGGTCGAGATAGGTCGCGACGGCGGCGCCCGAGGCATTGCCGAGCCCCTGGCCGTCCGGGCGGCCGCGCACGACGAGCGAGGATTCCCCCTCATCGCAATCGACGCCGTTGAGCTTGAGGCCATCGGCGACGGCCGAAAGGCGGTCGCTCTCCTTGACGCGCAGTTCCTCGAGGCCGTTCATGACGGTCGTGCCCTCGGCGAAGGCGGCCGCGACGGCGAGAACCGGATATTCGTCGATCATCGACGGCGCGCGGTCTTCCGGCACCGTGACGCCCTTGAGCTGCGAGGAGCGAACGCGCAGGTCCGCCACGTCCTCGCCGCCGGCAAGGCGCGGGTTCAGGATATCGATGTCGGCGCCCATTTCCTGCAGCGTCAGGATGAGGCCGGTGCGCGTGGGGTTCATCAGCACGTTGAGGATGGTGACGTCGGAGTCCGGCACGAGCAGCGCGGCGACCAGCGGGAAGGCCGTCGAGGACGGATCGCCCGGCACGTCGATGACCTGGCCGGTCAGCTTGCCGCGGCCTTCGAGCCGGATCGTGCGCACGCCATCCGCATCCGTCTCGACGGTGAGGTTGGCGCCAAAGCCCCGCAGCATCTTTTCGGTATGGTCGCGGGTCATCACCGGCTCGATGACCGTCGTGATGCCGGGCGTGTTGAGGCCGGCGAGCAGCACGGCCGACTTTACCTGCGCGGAGGCCATCGGCACACGGTAGGTGATCGGCGTCGGGGTCTTCGGTCCACGCAGCGTCACGGGCAGGCGGTCGCCCTCGGCGGCCGTCACCTGCACGCCCATTTCGCGCAGCGGATTGAGGACGCGGCCCATCGGGCGCTTGGTCAGCGAGGCGTCGCCGATGAAGGTGGAATCGAAGTCATAGACCCCGACGAGGCCCATGGTGAGGCGGCAGCCGGTGCCGGCATTGCCGAAATCGAGCGGCGCCTCGGGCGCGAGCAGCGCGCCGTTGCCGACGCCGTCGATGATCCAGGTGTCGCCTTCCTTACGGATCTTGGCACCCATGGCCTGCATGGCCTTGCCCGTATTGATGACGTCCTCGCCCTCCAGCAGGCCGGTGATGCGCGTCTCGCCACTCGCAAGGCCGCCGAACATGAAGGACCGGTGGGAAATCGATTTGTCGCCGGGAATGCGGACGGTTCCGGAAAGGCCGGAGGATTTGCGGGCGGTTGCGGGCCGTGCAATGGCGCCGTGCGACATGGGCGTCTTCCTTAGTAATATCGCGGCTCCCCAACGGGATCGCTTGGGGGAGAACGCGCGCTTGCTACCACAAACGATTTAAAGCGTCATCCTCCCGCCGGCAAACAATCCGCATTCGCGCGACGCATGGATGGAAGGTCGAGTTGGCACCCTCCCCAAGTTAGGCTTTGACAGGATTGCGCAAGCCTATTAAGGGGACCGGCTAATCATTTTCCCCTTCAACGCGCCGGAACCCCGGCCACGCCGGAAACAAACGGCACCTTAGAGGCTTTGACAGTGGCAAAACCGGAACTCGGAACCAAACGCATCGATCCGGAAACGGGCAAGAAGTTCTACGACCTGAACCGCGATCCGATCGTGTCCCCCTATACGGGCAAGTCCTATCCGCTCTCCTTTTTCGAGGAAACCTCGGCGGCTGCGGTCCTCGAAAAGGATGAGGACGAGGACGTCAGCGAAGTCGATACGGAGAACACGGAAGTCGAACTCGTCTCGCTGGAAGAGGCCGACGAGGATGCAGCAGGCGGCGACGACCTGCCGGATCTGGGCGACGACGACGTCGAGATCGACGGCGACGACGACGATGACACGTTCCTGGAACAGGACGAAGACGACGACGATGATGACATGAGCGACCTCATCGGCGTCACCGGCGACGAAGACGAAGCGTAAGACCTTGATAATCCGGCCGGTTTCAAAAAAATCGGCCGGATTTCATTTTTCGGCTTGCCATCTCCGGGGCCCGGAAGTAATAAGCCGCCACACCGAACGGCAACGCCGCTTCGGTTCCCGGAAACCGGCCTAGCCGGACCCGTTATGGGGCTATAGCTCAGCTGGGAGAGCGCTTGCATGGCATGCAAGAGGTCAGCGGTTCGATCCCGCTTAGCTCCACCAAACCTTCTCTTCAAAACCATGTAGTTTTATCAGGCCTGGTTCGGTCGCTGGTCGTTCGTATCGCTATGGCAGGTCAATCGTCACCCACGGGGCCTTCCGTTCCCCATGCACGGCTTGCTCCGGCACAAGGCCGGGATCGTCGCCAAATGCGCCGAGGGCGATTGCTATGCGGTCGGGGCGGAACTCGGGATACCAGAAGACGGTGCTGCCGCAGTCCGGGCAGAAGTGGAAGGTCACGCGTTTGCCGCTTTCGCCGCGGCGCGTGAAGACGTGCGACGGGCCTGTAGTCTTCGCGTCGTCGCGACCGAAGAAGACCGCGACGCCGAAGGCAGAACCCGTGCGCTTCTTGCAGGCCTCGCAATGGCAGAGGGATATCTTGACCGGTTCCGTCTCGACGGAGGCGCTGAGGGTGCCGCAGGCGCAGGAGGCTATCCGTTTCGCCATGGCGCCGCCCCTTGCATCGGCCTCTTAGAACTTCACGCCGACGCTCAAGCCTGCATGGGTGATCCCGTCGTTCGGGCCGTCGCAGAGGTTGGCATTCGAGGAATGGTCGACGGTCGCCATGACGTTAACGGTTTCCGTGACGCGCATGCCGAGCGCGGCGTGTTCGCGAAACAGGAAACGGCAGCCGAGGAGCGGGCCGGTGCCGCTGTCCAGGTTGCCGTTGTGAACGGTCCCGCCCGCGCCGATTTCCGCAAAGAAGGTCTCGGTGATCGGCAGATGCCAGTTGAGGCCGAGATAGGCCTGGTCGGTCGCGTCCGCGCCGCCCGAGACGCCCACCTGTACCCGCGGCTCCAGCAGGACCTTCGCCACGCCGGTCTGCGAGGACTGGAAGGGGGCGATGAAGACCTCGGCCGATCCGACGACGCCCTTGTCTTGCGACGAGCTGCTGTCGAGGTTTCCGCTCAAGCCGATGCGCACCTCATCGACAAGGTCGCCGGCCGAGGCAGACGGAACATATACTCCGATCGACGCCGTCGTCAGAGCGGCTGCCAGAAAAATCTTCATAGCGTCCCCCGAATCACCAGAGGCGATTTTTGGCGCGGACGCGGGTTTTGTACAGCCCGAATATGGCTGCACGCTAAACTGTCCGGCTGCCTACGGCTGTTCGCGCGTGCCGGGCGCCGCCTCGCGCTGGTCGGCATCCTCCAGATCGGTCTTTACGATGAAGGTGTCGTTGTGCTGGCGGGCCGCCTCGCGCAGGGCTTCGAGGTTCGGCTCGTCGTCGCCGCCGATCTCGCTGTCGCCCTGGTCGATTTCACGTTCCGCCTGGTACCAGTGGTCGTCCGGCTTGCCGTCCGGCGCGCCTTCCTGCTGCCAGAGTTCATGGGCGCGCTTGCGGATCCTGTCTTCGCGGTCGTCGGTCATGGACGTGCTCCTTCTCTTCGTTCGCGGTGAACGGACAATCCCGCCGGATGTTCCCTGCTTGCGTCGTTCAGGAACCGCGAATAAGCATGGTTCCTCAGGCGTCTCAGGCAGGAGATGCAGCTTTGTCGGGGGACAATATGAGCTTTACGGAAACGACGACCACTTTCTGGTTCTCCAGGCTGAAGGGGGCGCTGATCAAGATC
>NZ_CP132310.1 GCF_030733845.1 Shinella zoogloeoides | reverse complement strand
TGCGATATTCCTTCTCTCTTCGTTTCCATTCGAATGCTTGATTGCTTTCGATGATTAGAAGATAGAACGTGTCGCTACGGGTTACGGCTGGGATGAACAGGCACGTTGCATGGGTTATACACCAAGGGACCGGCAGGTTCGTCGTGGAGCTCCATGGGGCGCCGTGGTTGACCGTGGAGGAGGGCGGGTTTCCATGGACCGGAAAGATGATTTCCTCCTAGGGAGAACCTAGGCGCCGGTGCACGTTTTAGGACCGGAGGATTCTTCCCTACAACCCGTCCCTTAATTCACGTCTCCATACTATTATATAATACTCTACAGACTAACACCTTACAGAGTTTGGGCGCGGCGAATTAAGGGTCAGGGAAAAGGCGTGGTGATCGCTCCGGTTCGGGATGTGGTTGGCCGAGGTGGCGGGAAGGGGTTTCGTGGAAGTCCGAGGGAAACCGTGGCGCGGCCGCTACTCCACCTCTCTACGATCTCCCTACGATTCCAACATCTCACCACACCTCACCACACGCAAATTTCCTGGAGAGATGTTTTCTCCCTAGGCGCAGCTCTCACACCTCCGGTCCTCTACAGCTACTGCCCCTACACACGGCACACGTCTGCTCTCTTCCTAGGGTGTCTCTCTGCTACCTGCTGTCATCACTACGCCTATAGCTGTTTCGCTCTTTCTGGAAATAGCTATTCAGCAACGTCTCTCCCTTACGTTGCCAGTGCATAGCGTGGTGTAGCTCTCCAGTGTGTCTGTTTCGCTCAGGGTTGCTCACCTGATAGCGTCCATGATGTTCGACGTCTCGTTGCTCATCTCAGGTGCGTTTGCGCTCTGGTGAGCTTCTCTGTCTGTTTCGGGTGTGGCCTGGCTTAGCGCTTTCCGTGTTTCAGGATTTAGCTTTTTCGCGCTTTCGGTATTTCGGCGCAAACTTATGGGAAAGTTACGGCTAAGGATCATCTTATTCCGGATAAGAAGGTGGATGGCCGGGAAGATGATTGTGCCCTAGGCGGAATGTCGCCTGCCCATGGGACGAGCGCCCGTGGAGGGGACCTAGGTTGGCGCCTTGTAAAGGAAAAGGGCAGACTGGCGTAGAAAGGATAAGCCGCCAGTCTGCCCTTTGTGAACCGGGAGCTAGGATCCATCCCGGTTGATGCCTGACCTGCCAGGGGAGAACTGACTGGCATTCAGACTGTCGGTGTTGTTCCGGCTGATGGGCCATGACTAACCCCATCACCTTGCACGACCGCCGACTGCGCGCTGTAACCACTTACTTAGGTATAGCGCCATTGAAGAGGCGCACGCCTACTTTGTGCGCCCTACGGAAAATAGGTGAGCACATCCCGTCGAGACACGGGATCGAGGTGGCGTTGGTTTCGTCGCCCTTTACCCAGACCTGCGCCTGGTCGCCTTTAAGGAGGCGATGAAAACCGAAGCCCATGTTCTCCAGGTATTGCAGCCCATGAGCGGACAGCACGTTCTCGCCCACGATACGCTGGTCTGCCTTGTTGCCGGTCATCGGATGTTCCTTTCGCACCAGTCATGGATCCAGTCGTCGGACCCGGCGTCAGCGATGCGCTCATCCTCGTTGAGACCGTTCACGATGAGGCACCAGCCCATGCGCATGCCATGAGCGTCCTTCAGTGTGACCTGGGCTTCATCCACGGCATTGATTGCGTCTTCCGCCAGGGCAGGGTGAAAGCCGACGTAATCCGGTTCATCTCCACCGCCATCGACCTTGAACTGAAAGCCGGCGTGAGCAGCCTCGTTGAGCATCTTCCGGACGAAGTTGATCATGTGCTTGCTCCTTCAGGCCAAACGGATCTTGTCGAAGAGCTTGTGAATATTGTCCCAGATCTGCTGTTGCTCCTCGGAGCCGTCAGCCACGGGCATGACGTCGTTGTTGCGCTCCTCGGCGCGCTGGGCGGCCTCTGCAGGGCCATAGCCATATTGCGTCGCATCGAGAATGGCCTTTAGAACGCGGTGCTCGTCCTCGGTGATCTGGATGGTCTTGAGTTTCACGGGCTTGCGCATCGTCGTCTCCGTCTCGCGTCGTTTCGATGATTGAATTTCGCACGACGCGAGACGGGTTGCGGCTGGGTGCTATAAGGCTAATTAGCGAATTACGGAAAACGCTATCAGCCGCCGTAGAGATTGACCGGGAAGTAGCGCAGGTAGATTTCCTGCAGGCGGCCGCTGCGCGACAAGGCTAGCAGAGCGTGGTCTATGGCCCCGAGGAGCGCCTCTTCCTCCCTGCGCACCATGATCGTCAGCCCCTCGCCGAGGAACCGCTCGGAAACATAGGGGCCATCGAAAAGGCGGCAGCACCCTGCCGATTCCGTGCCGTTCGTCCAGAAGGCGAGCTGCATGCCGTCGCCGAAAGCGGCGTCCACCTTGCCGTCCTTCAGGGCCGCGAGCAGGGCCGCGCGATCCGGGAACGCCTCGGCCGCCACCTGCGGGAAGAAGGCCTTCAGCATCGCCTCGTGCGCGCTCGCCGCGATGACACCCACCCGTTTGCCATCGAGCGCCGCCGCCGTCTCGCCGGCCGGCGCTGCCTTCTTCGTGACGGCAAAGCGCGCCGGCAGCCGCATGAAGGGGCGCGAGAAGGCAAAACGCTTGCGCAGGTCCGCGGTGACGGCGATGCCGGCGGCGATCGCCTCGCCATTGCCGTCGACCAGTGCCTTTTCCAGCTCCGGGAAGGTCACGGCCTGGATCTGGCATTTCTCCGTCAAGGCCAGTTCCCGGCAGATCTCGCGCACGAGATCGACGTGGAAGCCGGCAAGCTTGCCGGTCTGGTCGATGAAATTGAACGGCGGGAAATCAACCGTCGTCAGGAAACGCAGCCGCACGATGCCGGAGAGATCCGGCCGGGCGATGCGCTCGCGGGTATCGAAGAGGATCGGCAGGTCGACCGGCGCTCTATCTTGGGCGGCGAGTGGCGTCGGGAGAATTAAAGCCGCGAGCAGTGCGAGAAGGGAAGGGGTCAGGCGCATGTTGTCTCCGCGATCTGCTTGGTTTTAGGCAGATTGGTTTCCCACCGCAAGCGGGTCTCCATGGGTGACGCTCATTGTGGAAAGCGCCCTCACAGGGCGCTTTCGGTTCGTTAAACGTCGTCAGTGACGGTCGCAAGGATCTCGACGGCGTGCGCGCGTGCATCCTCCAAGGTGTCGTAGAGGAAGAACTGTTCGGTCGCACAACCTTCCCGAATCTCCTTCTCGAAACCGTATTCGAGCCCGTCGTGCGCGTAGACGGCGCTCATGTGGTAGCAGGATGACCGATCGCTGAAGGTCACGAGCCGACCGGTCACAGCACCTGCGCCGTGATTGTTGGTCGCGATGACGTCGAGGTATCTCCTGTCGGCGAGCAGCTCGAAGACTTCGCGCAGATCGTGGCTGAGGATTTCGGTGTGGCGCTCGCTGGAAATTTGGTGTCGCATAGCTTTCTCCGTTTGTTGATGCTGAATTATCGCGCATCAACAAACGGATATCGGCTGGTTCGCTCAGGTAGCGTCAGGGGCTGCGGGATCGGCCGTGGGCGCTGTCTCGGAGCGCGCCGGCGTCTCGGGCTCGCCTAGGAGCTTCTCTGGCCGTTTTCGGGTGCTGGCCAGGTAGTGCCGATAAAAGCCCTTTCTCTCGACGGGGTCGTAACTGATTACTTCCCTCTCGGCGATCAGCGACTCGATACCGTCGCGCAGGGTTGTCGCGGCGTTTGCAGTCGTCAGGAAGTCCATCCTGGTCGCTGTCACCTCGATCGTCGAAACCTTGTCGGGGTTCTTCTGCCACTCCTTGGCCTGGAGCAATCGCACCTGGCGGGCGAGCGCGCGCTCCGTGGTGAAGGAATAGGGCTTTCCGCCATGGGTGAACGAGTAGACCGTCACGCCCTTGCTGCGGCCAGGCTTGGTCTTGACCCGTTTGTTGCGCGATAGCGGGGTGGACGCAGCAATGGCACGTCCACGGCGCATCTCCGGAAACTCGTCGTAGAGCTGCTGGCCCAGGTTCGACATCCTGACGCCTTCATCCTCATTGGGCTCGACGAGCCCACGGCTTAGCATCTTGCGGATAACCACGGCGGCGACGAACCGGCCAGGTGCAGGTTTCGCCATCTCGGCCTTCAAGCACCATACGTTGAAGTCGGCGGCGTAGAGATCGCCTTCGGTCAAGAGTCGGAGGCAGGTGCGCATGGCGGGTGTCAGATTGCGTGTCGGCATTTAGGTCTTCCTCGTAGCCCCGTGGCGGCTAAACCTCCTTATTGGACATAAGAGGAGGTATTAGCCTAGTGGAGCCAGGTCAACTACGCCGCATCAAAACCTGACAGATGAACAATTTCTCGCCTAGTGGCCTTGAAAACCTAGGATCGCCCTCACGATCGCTGACGGTTCAACCCAGAACCAAGCGGGAAGTTCCACTTTAATGCCGCTTCACGTCTGGCGCAATTTGGTGCGCGGCGGGAAGACGTTCACGCGGAAGAGGGGCTTCATCATGCCGCTCATGATGGCCATGGCGTTGTCGGCGCTCTCCCGCTGTTCGAAGATCTTGCCGTGAAACGGCTTGCCGTCGTCGTCGTAGACGGTCATGAAGCCGATTGGCTCCGCCGGCGTGTCGACAACCATGACGTCCTGATCGTCGTGGATTTGCGCGATCCATACCTCCAGTTCGTCGAGCGGGTCGGTTACGGCAGTCATGCATACATCTCCCGCGCCGAAGCCTCCATCTCCTCGTGGGTCAGGTCGTGATCGACTTCGATGCAGAGCGGATTTCTGTTCCTCGTGGCGCCGTTGATGGCACGACCACAGGGCGCGCAGTAGTAGCCGTAGGTGCCACGGTTGTAGATGAGGGCAGGGAAGTCACTGCATGCCGTCCGGTTGCAGATGCCAGCGTAGACGCTACCCTTCTCTTGGTCGGCGTGCTGCGGGTATTTCATCGGGTGAGGCGACACCTTGGTTGTGGCGCCCGTCTCCGCCCGGACTTCCTCGATCAGCTCGGCGATCATCGGATTGATCACGTCTTCGAGCGGCGGATCGAGCTTGACGGGATTGCGCAGGTTCTTCCTGATACGGCCAAGGCTGCTCATGCCGGCACCCCCGCCAGAATAGCGGTTACGGCGGCGGCAGCGAGCGCATCGCTGGCGTGATCGGATACATGCCGCATTCCGGTAAGGTTGCCAGCGGCGTCGTAGAAATACTGGTTGAGACTGCGGCGCGCATCGGGGCCGGCATAGTCGGTGTGCTGGATCGAGTAGCCGGATTCCTCGCCGTCCAAGAGGACGACGGTTTCGTCATCAACGCTTTCATCCTCGGCGGGGTGGTATTCGAAGGTAATCTTGGGTGTCATGGCATTGCTCTCACGCTTGCGTTTCGATGCTAAGACAATAGCGTGCGCTGATCAGGGTTGCGGCTGGTTCCTCACGGTAAGTAAGCAATTAGCTCTATAGCGGCGCG
Source organism: Shinella zoogloeoides (assembly GCF_030733845.1). NCBI lineage: Bacteria > Pseudomonadati > Pseudomonadota > Alphaproteobacteria > Hyphomicrobiales > Rhizobiaceae > Shinella > Shinella zoogloeoides. The sequence continues at coordinate 112,025 of NZ_CP132310.1, read as the reverse complement.
TGAATAGGTCGCGGGTGGATTCTTCCATGGTGTCAGGAGTGGGCCAGCCCTAGAATTGTGGATGCGCGCCGGCGAATCTGCGGATATATGGATAGCTCCCACCAACTAGGAGCCTCAAAATGCAAGACCAACGAGAAATGGTAGATGCTGTTCTCCAGGACACCGGCGCCATAAAGGAATGCCCGGTTCATGGGGAGCTTCTCGACAATCTGGACAGCGGCGCTGTTGAAGAGGCGATCGCCGAGGGAATCAGGATGATCGAGGGAGGCGAGATGAGCGGCGACGCTGAAGAGTGGGAGCGGCGGATACGTGCCCGGATGGTCGATACACCCGACGAGTGCCCGCTCTGCCCAGACCCGGACCGAGGCTAGAACCTATTCGTCCTCCGGATCAGGGTCTTCTTCGTAGGCGAGCGCTTGGTTCTCGGCCACGCTTTTCAGCGCGCGCAGAACCTCTCGGGTGCTCCATCCCTTTTGGACGGCCTGATCTACGAGGTCGCGCACGGCCAGGTCGAGAGCTTCTTGGCAGTCAAGATTGTAGTCCGGATGATCGGGCAAATGGCGCGGCGCTAAAATATCCATGGCGAGCCTCCTTGCTCGCAAGAACTTTAGCGCCGCCTCATTTGTTCCATCTACAGGTTCTTGAGGGCTTCCAGTTCGCCGAACCGTTCGTATTTGATGTCCGGGCGGGTGCACCAGGCATTGTTCTCGTAGGCGCCCGTCGGCCGGCCATTGCTCATGGCGACGACATAGCCCGTGCGCCCGGTGTATCCGCCGAAGCCATTCTTGCTGTTGGCGCGCACGCAGACATAGTTGTGGGTGGCGTTACCCATGATCCAGGAAATCTCGGCATCACGGACGGAGTAGGGGTCTCGCAGGGCGTTGCGCGCCGCCTCAGCGATCGCCACGCGCACCTCCTTGGTAACGGGCTTCTGGCTGGCGATCTGCTGAGGACCGGTCATGCAGCCTGACAGTGCAACGGTTGCGGTAGCGAGAATGATTATTGAACGCATAGATACTCCCCGGATGCGATGGAGCACTTATACGTATCCGCGAGCGGGGAGCAAGCGGGATCGGCCGCCGCTTGAAGATGGGAAGGGAAGGGGCTATATTGCAGGAGTGAGGCCAGAGGCGCGAACCTCTGACCTCGCTTCGCTTACGCTAGGAATTGGACCCGCACGCTTGCTTGCCAGCTCGTGCGGGTTTTCCGTATCGTCAGCGTGATGCTAAATGGTATCCACCACATCGCAATCACTCCTAGTCGAGAGCAGAGCCCGCTGCCTCGGTCGATGTGGCTCATCCTCACCGATTGACGCCGGCTGGCACGGCGCCTGCTGCTTTTGCTCTCGACTCTGCGCTTATAGCACGACTTGTAGCGGTTGACTCAAGGCATCAGCGTGAACAAATATAGAACATGAAACATCGCCGTGGCATAGATTTGATCGGGCGCGAGAGCCGCTACGACATTCTCTACCTGGGTCCGCTTATGGATCCGGCGCACGTCACGTTCGATGACATTCCAGAGTGGCATGCCCTTGGTGGGCACTGCGCGAAATGTGAGCGCACCGGCTGGGTCAATCGCTGGGAGGTGTCGCAGAAGTGGGGCGAGCGCACCTACCTCGGCACGCTTGCCAGCCGCCTGCGGTGCCTTGGCTGCGCGAACAAGGACGGCAATAAGTGGATCCTCGGAAAGCTACCTCGGTAGAAGGCTGGCAAAAGAAGTATCGCTGGGCGCGCACTTGGCCGGGCGAAACAGGCATCGACGGTAAGCTGCACGAGGACTACGTGGGCTACGATGGCGACGACCTCATTGGTCGGATCTACCTCGATCAGCAAACTTTGAAATCCGGTCGCTGGCGCTGGGCGGGTGGATATCCGAAGGGCGTCAGATCGCCTATCATGCCCAACGGCGGTTGGCTCGCCTCGGCAGCCGAGGCGGCGTGCCAGGTCGAAGATTACTGGGACGCCATGAAAGCGCGATTGGTCACGAGGCCATGACGGAAGAAGCAATCAATCCGGAGATCGAATCTATCCATGCCGAAATCCACGGGGTCGGACGATACAAGACCCTGCTGCGCGTCGGCGATCTCGCTGAGGCGTTGCTTCTCCATTTTCCCGAAGAGGGAAGGGGCGAAGCATACGAGACTGCGCTCATGGCCTGTCTCGACTGCATGGGGGGGGGGCGGCGACACCTTCCCCTCTGAGACGCGCACAGCGTTTGTAGCCGCTGCGCGCGAATGTGGCGTGTCCGTTCTGCCGGATGATGCGCCGCACACCGAACCCAACTTTTAACAGTCTCTTGACGATACCAACTTTGAGTTTAGTGTTGTTGTCCTTCACAAGGAGAGGGGATGGAAATGACAACAACCGAAAACACCGAGCCGCTGCGTGTCCAAAGTCAGGAACCAGCGATCATCCTGCCTAAGCAGGCGTCTAGCGAAGCAGCGCTTTTAACTAAAAACGCATGGTGGCACTGGGAATTCGACAGTTGGGCTCCGGATCATCGCCACTGGGTCGCGCCATCGTCGCTGACTATTTACGACGACGCGACCGTGCGGATGAAAGCGGCGCATCTGGCCTCGATGTGGAGATGGCCGATTGTCGATGATGGACCAGCCTTCGACTACAGCTTCGAGGTTGAGCTGTTTTATCAGGATGTTCACTTTGTGACGCTCTCGTTCCACCTGATCCGGCTCGCCTACCGGAAATCCGTCGACAACTTCGATGTGACGAATTCTTATCCTCACCTGTTCAAGTATCTCGACAAGGCGACAAAGGCTCGGCCATCTCGCGTGATCACGAAGGAGCCGCCGAGAGATGACGTCATAAAGGTCCCTATCCCAGTTCCGGGCAATCCTAATGATCCAGATTGGCCATGGGGTAGCTGACACGGCCGCTACTAGGGCGAACGATAATGGAAGGTTATCCATCATCATGAGCGAAAGACATGTGGTGCAGTTTTCGGCGCATTCATGTATTAAAACCGCTCATCAGAATCTTGCAAAATTGGGGTGTTCGTTAATTGGCGTCGCGGAGTCAGGCTCGATCGACTCCTGCTCTTCCAGATCCGGAACGTAGCGATCGTTCCAAACTGCGGTGAGACTGTTGGTGAGTCGCTCCTTGATCTCCTCCGGGGAAAGATTCCTTGCGTAGCTCCAGGCGATGTGATCATCCATCGTGATATTGCAGCATGTCAGCTCCATTTCGACATACCGGTTATCGTCCCTCCACTCCGGACCATAGAGCGCCGGCTGACCACCGCAGAAGGGGCAATATTTGAAGACGCCCATCACTGCCACTCGATAGATTGAATAATGCGCCTATCGCCGGCGCGGCGCATCGTTGCGCGGTAGCGGCTGCCGTCAGCCGGCGTGTGGTCGTTCCAAAGCTCGGATAGACGCTGCTCGGCTATCAGCTCCGTGGTGTTGATCGCTTCGTAGTAGACCGGGTTGGCATAGTCGCCGACCTTGTAGACCCTCATTAGGAAAACGGATGTCATCAGAACCTCCCATATTTGGGGCTGGAGCGCATCGCCTCGGTCTGGGCGATCCTCGCTGCCCGAACGCCGGAACGGTGCTCACGGACTCCCTGGGAGCCTTGCACGGCATAGATGTCGTATTCCTCCTCGCTCTGGAGTCCGTCGGTGCAGAAGCTGCACGGCGGATGGGCTGTGAAGCAATAGCAGCCACGGTCGAGGAGGTCGGTCAGATCGTTATCCACCTCAGCGCTCCTTGATGGGCGTGTATCTGTATTCGGTCATGTAATCGGCTATTTCCGCCTTGGTGCCGATCTTCATGACGCGCCCGGTCTGAAGAACCACCAGGACGGCAGGATCTCGATAGTTTTCCGGGTTGCAGCAGATCATGCACTCCATGTCGCGCCACACATGGCGGCCGGCGCGAATATCAACCTCTTCCCACTGAATCTTCATCAGTCCACGCTCCAGACCTTGACCATCTCCTTGATGGATTCGAACTCCTCGACGCCCGGCTGTCCCTCGACAATGACGATGCAGCTCGCCTGGCCCCTGAAGGCCACGGTCGAACCGTAGCGCCTGGGCTCGATCCAGGGCTGAGTCTTGAGCCGGATCGGATTCATGGGCCAGCGGCCGGCATCCGACAGCATCGCGGCGTCACGCTCCATGCGCGCCTGGTTGTGCAGATCCTGCGTCACCTTCTTCGCGAGACCACGGCTGTTGAGCAGCTCGCCCAGCTTCAAGGCGGGATCGGCGGCCCGTATCGCTTCCTCGGTCATCTCCTGCACGTCCTGCGGCGACAGGATGATGAAGGGCAGCAGCTCGGGCTGTATATGCGCGTGCGCCGCTTTCCAGATGTCGGGGCGCTTGTGCCAGGGGATCTCGGTCATGGTGTTCTTCCTTCAATCGCTGTGCCGGCGGGTCGATAGCTGTCATCGAATTCCGGGCCTGGCTGCTCTTCGGCGAGCTTCAGGATGCGGCGGACGGCTTCGCGCGCGCCGATACCCTTGATCAGGTAGTCCCGGTTGATAACCGCCACCATTTCGTCAGTGATCCGAGGGCTCATGCGCCTGCCTCCAGCTCGATCATGCTGGTGCAGCACTGCGACCAGGCGCGCTGCCACAGAACTTCATCGGCGCCGCGCAATGCGCGCTCCAGCAGCTCCTTCTTCTCCTTCAGGTAGACGACCGCGAAGTTCGGATCGTGCTGGACGATCGTGGAGGTGTTGTCGATCAGGTCGGCGACCTTCACCGTCTTCACGCTGTTGGGCGCGGCTGCGATGCGCTTCAGGTTGATCTCGAACCGGGTTTTCCGGTTGCCCATTTCCTTGCCGCAGTTGGTGAGCGCCTCCACGTCCTCGCGCATCGCTTCGCCAAACAGGCTCTCGATGTCGTCGAGGCTGATGCCCGTGTCTTCCACGGTGTCGTGCAGAAGCGCCAGCACGACCTGACGATAGTCGTGACCAGGCACGCCCTGGACCAGGCGCGCTACGGCGCGCGGATGGATGATATAGGGGTCGGCGGTGTATTTGCGCACCTGGCTGGCGCCGGTATGGGCCGCAAAGGCGAATAGGTCGGCCTTCATGATCATGGTCGCGCCGACGTTGGAATAGTGGTTCATTCGATGCTCCCGATCACTTCACCGTTGAGATCCTTGCGAATGCGCTTGCCGTCGAGCGCGACCGAGTAGCGATCGCCGGAGTGATAGCCGCCATACCAGGCCATGATCGGCGCAACGGAGGCGGTGGACACCTCCAGCTCGATCTTCTTGGGCGTGGCATCGGAATTGGTGAATGCGAGTTTTCGCAGGGTCATGGCTTTCTCTCTTTGCTTCGATGCTACACAATCGCACATCGAAAATAGGAATTCTTCTGGAGAAATCAGGTGCTTAGCGGCGCACCTGATTTCAGTGGGCGAAATCGCGAAATAGCTATTTCGCGCAATTGCGCCGGTGCTCGTCGACCACGGCTTTGACGATCCAGTAGGTGCGAAGGGACTTTGGCGAGACGTGATCCTGGTCGATACACTCCTCGGGCGGCGTCTTCCCGAGCAGGCGGCAGTGGGTGAGCAGGTTCCGGTCGGTCGGGCGCGAGTAGCCGTCGAGCCACATCATCAGGTGGCGCGCGCCATCCACGGCTTCGACATCGAGCACCAGGGCGTCGAGCGCCGCCTTGCGCACCTCGGCCACGACAGGCTCCAGCGCGGCGCGCAGGTGCTCATCATAGTTGTCGAAGACCTTGTTGTGGAAATTCGTCTTGAACGTCTCGACGGCATTGGCGAGCACGCTCTCCTTGGTCGGCCCGAGCGGCAGAACCTGCTCCCGTTGGGATTCGGCGGCGGGCGCTCCATTGACCGGTTCGAACATGACGGTGTTCCAGGAGTGCGGCACGCTCTCAAATCGGTAGGTGCTCGACCAGCCGCCAATCTCGACGGAAGCGACGGTCAGGATCTGCCCGGGGTTGAACATCTCCTGGGCGCGCTTGAGCTGGTGATCGTAGCCATTGGCGTTGAGGAAGCGAACCTCGTCGCCGGCCTGTGCGAAATCAGCCATGGAAGAAACCTCCGAGCGCGAGCACGATCAGGATGATCAACCAGATAATGATTACGCGAGGCGCCCGAACGGGAAACGTCTTTCCGTGATTGGCGGCAACGGCGAGAATCACAAAGATCACCCACGTAAGGATCAGCCATTGCGGCCACCCAAAGGTCGAAACATCAATCATTTCCACTTCCTTCTCTCTAGGCGCCTAAGTAAGCGCTGACTGCTGAACTGGACCGGAGTCAGGCGCCATGGTCGGACAGGCTCCTCACGGTTTCTGGGGCTCTACTTGCAAAGCCGCTCTCGTGCGTAGCGGGGTTCGAGCATCTCCCACCGACAAGCTGAAACTGGAGGTCTGGGCAGGATTCGAACCTGCGGCGCCCTTACGGGACGGGATTTGCAGTCCCGTGCGTTCAACCACTTCGCTACCAGACCGTGACGAGAAGGGCGCTATGTAGACCGAAGCCCTTTTTACACCGCCTCTCGTGCGTTTAACCGGAGTGACACCTCTCCTCGGACGACATGGATCAGAGCGCGGAAACAAACACCATCGTCTGAGACGTCCTAGCTGAATAGGCGGGAGACCGTCCCGGTTACTCCGATCCGGTAGCTACTCCGGACCCTGCGCGCTTACCGTATCGCCCAATCGCCTTTCGCGAGCGCTCACGTCGAGCGTATGGATAGACACAGAGGCGCCGTCGCCTAACTGTTGCCGTCGCTATGCAGCGCCAGCGAATTTGGCGTCCGGCCGAGGAATCGAACCTCGATCAGTTCTTGGCCAAGATATTAGCTGCTTTAGGGACCACCCGAACTACTGACATGACAGTTTCGAACCTCTCATGCGTTCGCGTTGCAGCGCCGGACATGTGCGGGTCTCTCCCCGCCTGTCACGATTTCACTCGTCGCCGAGGTCGCGACCCTCGGATGCCTGAAGCCGTCAGCGGGCGACGGCATCCCCTTCCTTCCATCCGCCGTTCAGCGAGCCGCCGACGCCGACGCCGTTCTTGCCGTAGCCCATCGTGACGCCGCCGATCTCGCGGGTGGACGACGCCTTTGCGCCGGCGCTGGTGCTTGCGCCCGAAGTCGTCGAGGTGGCGGTGACATCGTGGCTGCGGCCGGAGCCGGAGCGCTGCGTGGTAGCCGTATCGGAGGTCGTGGCGCACGAGGCCAGGCTCGCGGCAGCGAGCGCGCACAGTGCGAGGGTGATGGTTCGCTTCATCATCATTGTTTCATCCTTCTCTCTTGTCGAAATAAGTAACTGCTTACTGCTCATCTATAGCGCGTCGATCGAAGGGTCACTATTGGATTCTTTCGGTCAGTAGTCGGAAGCGTAGAAGATCGTCAGGACGCGGCAGCACGTCTTGGGATCGGCAGGGTCGTCAGCGCCGGCATCGAGTCCGAGGTTATAATAGTCGATCTTGAACATATACCGTCTGCCGTCGATCTCGAAGGCGCCGAAGTCGTGCTCGCCATAGGGATCGTCTCCCTCATTGAACCCGTTGAAGTTCACCACGGCGTCGAGCGCGCGGCGCTGAACGTCAAAGTCCTCGTGGGCTAGATCGCCCATACAGTGAACACGACCTGCTCCACGACCACGCCGGAACTGGTCATTGAGCTGGCGGATTCGATCGGTGCGTTCGGAGAGGTGTTCAGTCATCAGAACCTCGCGTAGTTGGGGTTGGCTTTCTGCATGTGGGCAAGGAGGGCCTCGACCACACGGGCGTGCATGGGAGCCGCCGCAGCCTTAGCAAACGCGAGGCTGGCATACTCGCCACCGACGCGCCGTTCGCCGATCTTGATGATCCAGAACCTGCGCCTGCCGGCGGCCGGGTTCGGATTGCGCGGGTCGTGTGCGTCACCTTCCACGGCGAAGATATCGACCTTGGCGGCTGGAAAGACATCGTTCTCGTAGGAGAAGTCAGGCGAGATCGCGGGCGCCTTCGGTGGTGAAAACCACTCATCGACCCAGACATGCGAAATCTCCTTGCCCGCGAGCGCGTTCGTCGTCGCTTCCCGATCATAGGCGATCGATTTACTCGGTCCGAACCGGGGCAGAAGCAGGTTAGAGATGGAGAGCTTCTTCCAGTCGTCGTCCTTCAGCAGGGCTTCGAAAGCGCCTAGAGCCATCTGGGCACCACCGAATCTACCCGGTCGAGGGGAATGAACACGGAATTGACCGTCTCGCCGGTATCGCAGAGAAGCTGGGTGTCGCTTGTGACCTCCAGCTCCATGAAATACTCGTTGTGGCTCTTGAGCGCGCCGACGATGCGGCGCCCTCCCGTCGTGGTCACGATCAGCGAGTAGGCCGAGCCCTTCGCCTGACCGTCGATATGCTTGATGATTCGATAGGCACTCATGCGAGACCCAGCTCCTTTCTGACGCGGCGGACCTGGGCGACGACGTTCTTTGTCGCCCGCCCTTCGGCTTCTCCAGCCTTGAATGGAATGATGCCGGCCAGATGCCCGGCGATGCGGATGTGGAAGTGGCGCGCGCCGCGCGATATCTCCCAGTCCTTCTGCTTTTCGAGCTCCTGCTTGAGGAGCCTTGGAATACGCGGAACGCTCAAGGTCACTTCCCAGCTCCCGGGAAGGCGAGGATCTGCGCGCTGGTGCTCGGAGCGACCACCACCTCTGGCACTTCGATCTTCACCTCGACGCTCTCCGGTTCTGGTGCGTGAGGCACGACGGGGACGTCGGCGTGCTCTTCGGTCAGAACGGCAACACGCGATAGCGTCACGTAGGCGCCGCCAAATCTTACCTTCAGGTGAAAGTGTCCGGGCGTGGGCTCGGTGATTACGAGACGCCCGGACATGAGCGCGGCGTTGACAAGGTGTTCGACGATCATAATCGCTCCTTCGATAAGTATTCTATTACTTACTATAGCGAGCGAGCATGAGGGTTGCTGACGGTTTTAATCGGCCGCCGCAAAACGCCTTTCCGACCAGTTGGCGAATGCCTGGTCGGACTTTGCAGCCGTGAGGGCCAGTGCAGATTCCACGGCCGCGATGAAAACGCCACGGTCGGCTTCGCTGTATTCCGAAAGGCTGGGCTTGATCGGACACTCCCGATCAGGGTGGCGCGCGACATAGGAACGCCGCATCGAGCGCAGGAAGCCCTCGGCGGCGAATTCAAGTCGCATTCGGTTCGTGATCAAGTCCAAGCTCCTTCAGCAAGCGCCGCACGTCGGCGTAGGTCCATTCTTTTCGCGTCTTGGACGGCCCATAGGCCGTCCTGTTCAGCTCTATAGCGATCTCGTGACCGTTCGCGTCCGGTTTCAGTCTGCGCACGTCGCCGACCACCGGCGCGAGAGCCAGGACCATCTCCTCGTGGTAGGCGCGCCGGGCGGCGTTCATCGCCGGGATTGCCATTCGTCCACGCTCTTTCGCCGTCATCGGACGGCGGACCAGGCGCATGCCGGGCGCGAGGTCTTCGATGAGCGTGGGATCGATCGCCAGCAGGCTCTTGATCAATTCGACGGCGTGCTCTGCGCCGGATTGAACGTCCGGGCGATCAAACGAGATCTCCTGGCGGATCGCTTCCTTCAGCCTAGTGCTTGAGGACATTGCGAGCTTGATCCGGGTCAATGACGCCCTCGGCGATATCGTAGAGAATGGACATAATTTGCTCATTCTGCAGGGCGACTGAGATCGCCATGAGCTTTTTGCCAATTTCAAGTTGCGCAAGTTCGCGCTCGCCCCACTTGACAGGATCATCCATCAAGGAATAAATTCCTGTAGAGAAGACCTCCACACGACCATCGAGCTTAAGGATGATACCGCAGTCGCCGTCTACCACGAGAGGCGCGTCGGTCCGAGGCTTCGGTGTCAACGTGTCGAACAAACTAGGAACGTCGACGGAATTAGCCATGTTTGAGACTCCTTAGAAATCGTTATTTCTTCATTGAAACTGACTGCTTACATATAGCACTCGTTAAAAGGGTCATCGTAGGCATTTTTCAGGAGTCGGACGGCTTATGTAAGAAACTGCAGCATCTTGGCGTCGTAAGATCGCCATCAGAAAATAAACGTTAAACAGGAAAACGGGCCACAAGCGGCCAGACCAGGGAGACCCTTCAGTGATTGTTCAGGAAACCAGATTTACGGCAAGCGTCGGCACGCTCGCATCCACCATCATGACGGCCGTCGAGGCGCATTTCGCAGCAGAAGGACTTCCCTTCTCAAGGAAAGGTTTCCTAGAGCAAACGTCTACCGATATGCAGCAACTCTGCCTTGAGGCGCACTACTTCGGCGCCGAGGTCTTTCCGGAAGTGAAGAACGTGGCCGCCGCCTGACCTATTGTTCCAAACGTTTCATCGCAGCCGCCAGTTCACGGTCCATCATCAGGGCGCACTGGCGGCGCTCGTAGACGATCACCTTGCCGTCTTCCGTGAACTTGGGCGGCTTTAGATCGGCGTTGAGGGTCTTCACCTGCTCCTCGCATTGCTCGATCGGAAGGATCGTCAGCACCTTGGTCGAGATCTCCGGCTCGCTGCCTCCACCGAGGAGCTGCACCAGGATCATGACGCCGACGAATTTGATCTCCATAACCGAACCTTCCGTATCGCTTCAGGTGAACGTCACGCTGCGCGATCGGCGGTCCAATTCCGCTTCAGCTCCGAGATCCCGCGCAACGCATCTTCATGAACGTAATTCGGGTGTCGGCGCCAGAATGCAAGCGATTTTTCACACAGGACCATTTCCTTCTCAGCCTGACGCTTTTCGGCGGGCGAGGACAACGGGCTGTCACGCACGAACTTGAGGAAGAGGCACTGATCATAGTGCTTCAGGTAGTGCTTGGTTCCGTTCCACTTCCAGACATTCAGGGCAGGACGATCGCCTCCAGCGATGCGCGTCGTGTCGTAAAAGTAGGCCATAGCGCTTTCTCTCTTTAGCTATTTCGCTAATTCGTAATGTAAAGCGTTTTGAAGCGGTTTTCGGCTGGAAGCTCGCGACTGCATCAGGAGCCCCATGGGACGCGCCGCCCATAGAAAAGCCCAGGGCGCGAGCCCTGGGCCTGTCGCTGCGAGCTTGGGAGGAGGCTAGTCGTCAGCGACGTTCCGGACCATCATCGGGCGCTGGGAGAGACGCAGCGGCTGGTCCGAAAACAGATAGTCGCCATGCCATTCGACATAGGCGTTGGTGTCGGCAGTGAAGAAGAAGATGCCCTCGGTGTTCTCGCCGTAGGCGCCGTCGTAGTCGGGCTGCTCGACCATCTCCAGGACAGTCGTGCCGCCGACGGAGAACTTCTGCGGGGCGTCGCCGGCCATCAGGTAGGACTTCAGCGACGTGACCTTGCCCCGGATTGGGTATTCGGCGACGACGTTGCCGTAGGAGAGCAGGTAGATGTAGCCGGACATATTCTGCTGGTTGATGCGCTCCAAGCGCTCGACCAGATTCTTGCGCTCCAGCGACGTCTCCAGACGCGGGTTCGGGATTGCGCTCATCAGGCGCTGCTGGTTGCTTTCGACCTGGGCGGCGTTGCGCTGCGTGGAGGTAGGTTCGGCCGGTTCACAGCCTGCGAGGATGGCGAGAGCGGCCATACCGGCGATGAGGGCGTAGTGGTGACGGATGCGGGACAAGTGCTTGATCCTTACTGCAGCTCCGCCGGCAGGTCGCCCGTGCGGAAGAGGTTGCGATTGGCCATCTGGGTCTTGGCGTTGTATTCAGCGACCATCGAGGCGCGCTGGCCTTGGAGACCGAGGAGGACGTTGTTGAGCCGGTTCCATTCCTGGCGATCCTCGAACTTCCAGGTGGAGCGCTCGCCGGCGCTCTTCTCGAAGACGGCGATCGAGGCCTCGGCCGCGCCGATCTTCACGCCGATCGCCTGGACGTCCTGGTATTGCCGTTTGAACCACTCGTAATTGTGGATCATGTTGTCGGGGTTGAAGGTTCGCTCGGCTACGCCGGTCACGGCGCGAACGGGCAGGGTGACGAGACTGACAGTGGCGCCGGCAATGATGATGCCGATGACGGCAGCCGTAGCGATCAGCCCGAATTTGAAACCGTCGTTCAAGGAATTCTCCTTTATCGGAACAGGAGCCAGGCACTCGCTGCCAAGCTCAGGAGGAAGACTGCAAGAGCGGTGGCAGCGAGTGTCAGCATGGTGGATTAACGGCGCTGCGCGCCGGCGACGCCGCCGGTGTGGAGGCCGCCGAAGAGGATGTTGAGAACGTCCGCCGGGCCGACCTCGATCTTGGCGGAGGCGCCGTCACAGCCGCAGGTGTCCGGCAGTTCAGTGGCTTCGACGCCGAGGTCTTCGAGCTGCTCGACCAGCTTGGCTTCCTTCTCGGCCAGCTCGATCGCGGCGAGCTTGGTGAAGGTTTCCAGCGTGCTTTCCGACAGGCCGAGATAGGCGCCGCTGCCAGCGCTGACGCGGACGCCGGTATCTTCGGTCGCGGCGAGCTGCGAGCGGACCTGGCTGAGTTCGCTGCTGAGCTTGGATACATGGTTGAGCTGGGAAATGTGCATTGATACGCTCCTTTTGCGTTCGTTTTGTGCTAGTTAGATAACTAATCACTGACTTACTTATAGCGAGTCAGTGATCGGGTTACGTGTGGTTTCTGTCGGCTCTAAGCGGCTTCGCGCAGAGCAGACAATTCCTGATGGGTGAGCAGCATGCCCTTGTGGGCGCGTGCGCGCACCTCGGCGAAGTTCGCCGGCCAGATCGTGCCGTTGGCGTAACGGGTCTCGAACCGGTTGTGGAAGGCCACCTCGGGCTCATCGTCGTCCTTCATGGCGGTGAAGCCGGACTCCATCGTGCCAACGACAGCCTGGCGGCCGGCCTTGGATGCCTTGGCGGGATCGGTCGCAGGCTTCTTCTGCACGTCCTGCCAGCCATTCCCGACATCGATCGCGTTGCACTTCATTGCGAAGTTGAGATCGTCGCGCTTGTGGGCCTGGAGCAAGCCGCCGCCCATGCCGAACGCGATGTTGTCGAGTGACCAGCCATTGGTGATCAACGTCCGGCACAGCCGCGAGATGGATTCGAAGTTCATGCCGTCGCCCTGGATGACGCCGATCTTCTCGTGGAGCACCTTGAAGCCCTTCGAATTGACCGTGCCGCCGAACTTGCGCCAGAGGGCTTCGAGAACCTTGATGGGCGTGGCGACCGGATCGCCGCTGTCGGGCCGGACGATCAGCTTTCCGTCGATCTTCAGGATGTCGTCCTTCAGGGCGGTGCCATAGATATCCTCTAGCGCCGCGAACAGGTCGTAGCTGTCGGACACGATCGAGAACAGCCCGCCGCCGAACTTCGCGATCATGTTGGCATAGGCGTCGCCTTCTCCGGCGCGACTCCAGCTCGTCATGGTCGAATGCTCGGATGCAGGCAGAGAGAAGCCGGCGACGACCTTCTTGTCGTCGTAGACGCGGCGCACGGCCACCAGGGCTTCGATCGTGTCGGTGCCCTGGAAGTTGACCAGGTGCGCCATGCCGCCGAGACCAGCGGACTCGCCGGACGATGCGCCGCGACCGCCGAAGTCGTGCAGTTTGAACGGCAGACCGGCTTCCGGATTATCCGACGAGGCAACGAGGGCGTCGTAGATGACGACCTTGGCCGCGAAGGACAGGGTGGCGACCGAAGTGCCATACCAGACAGCGCGCAGAAGCGCCGTTTCGATGAAGCTCGTCAGCCAGGGGACCAGCGGATCGGTGTTGCGCACCTGGACCAGCGGAATGCCGCGCTCGACGACCGTGCCTTCGCCCAGCGCCTCGATCTCGATCGGCAGGTAGCCGTTGTGACGGTTGAGAATGTATTCCCAGCCTTCACGGTTGAAGGGCAGGCCGTGCGCCGTGATGAGCTCCTCGGCTTCGTCGATGTCAGCCTGGGTGAACGGCTTTGACAGGTAGTCCTGGATGAAGGACTGGACGCCGAAGAAGACGACCTTGCCATCCTTCTTCGCGTCGCCGCGCGCCTCGATGTAGGAGGACACATAGAGCGTGCCCGGCGGGTATTGCAGGTAGTGCGAGTGCTTGTAGCTGTCCGTCGCAAGGAGGATGTTCGTCATCGTGACCTCTTAGAAGGCGTTGGAGATGAGGGTGTAGTGGTCTTCGAAGAACTGCTCGGGGCGCAGATCCGCGAAGGAATACCAGCCGGCGTGAGCGGCATCATCGCGCCCCTCGACGGTTGGAATCTCGATGCTGTCCGGCAGTTCGAAATGGTAGACGACCGAGACGATCCGGCCGCGCAGCGAGCGGTCGGGCTTGTCAGCGACCTGGTGGCCAACGAGGTATTTCTCCAGCTCGGCCATTTCGAGCCCGGTCTCTTCCTTCAGCTCGCGGCAGGCGGCGTAGAAGAAGGGTTCGCCGTCGTTGAGGAAGCCGCCGGGCATGGCGAGCGTGCCCTTGCCGACGGCCTTGCCGCGCGTGACGAGCAGGATCTTGCCACGGTGGGAGACGAGCGCGTCGGCCGCGAGGAACGGCCCGGTGCCATAGAACTCGCGCCCTTCCTGGAGTGCCTTCTTGTAGGCGATCAGATCCTTGAACGCCTCGGTGAGCGAAAACTCCTTCAACCAGGCCAGGATGCTGCCCGACACGGCGTCATGCGGCATGCGCGGGAGCGATCGCAGGTAGTCCCAGCGGATGTCAGAGGCGTTGATCGTGCCATGCTGCGTCGTGAGCTGGATCGAGCCCCATTCCGGAAACATGTTGAGGTAGTAGGAGGAGGCATCCTTGCCGTAGCCGGCGAGCGCAATCGTCGTGTCCTTGAGGCCATGCAGGCGAATGCCGCCCTTGTTGAGCCTGTCGAGGACGATGCCGTGGACGTCGTTGCGCAGGTGATGCGCCCAGCGCGTGTCCGGGTCGTAGTCCATGAGCGGCATGACGATCATCCGGCCGGTGGAGATCTCATGCTTGAAGACCGCCTCGATCATGGCGCGGCGCTCGTCGTAGGTGAAAGGGTTGACCGGCGTGCGCGCCTGGTAGGCGGAGCCGACGACGACGATCAGCGTCTCGACCTTGGACAGTGCTTCGCGGATCACATGCTCGTGACCGATGTGGAGGGGCTGAAAGCGTCCGATATAGACGCCGTATTGGTAGTTAGGCTGCATGCTGCAGGTTCCTCTGAAAACGGAAGTAGCCATCGCCGCACTTGGCGATGTTGCCGTCGATCTCATCGACGGGCTCGGTGTAGAAGGTCGAGCCATCCGGACGGCCCTCTACGCCTCGCGTGGTGCCCGCCACGACAACACGATTGGCGCCGACATCGAGAAAACGTGCATTTGTGAGCATTCCCAGATATCGCATCGCAATCTCCTAAGTAAGTGATGACTGATCGAAGAGGGCGCGATACGCCCTTTTCATGCGCTTCGATGATTAATCATCGCGCGTTTCAATGTGGATTGCGGGTGGGTAGTCGAGGTTACGAGCGGGTCTTTACTGGCTTGCCCAGATGACGCGTGCGACCCATTCGACCTCGGCCATGTCCAGCGCCCGGTTCGGGTGCTCGGGATTGAGCGAGAGAAGTTCGATGGCCTTCGGGCTCTGGCGGTTCAGAACCTTGACCATGAACTCGCCCTGGCGCGTCTTCACCACGACACGATCGCCGCGACGCACCTGCGCGCCGGGCTCTACAATGATCACATTGCCATCGCGATAGACCGGCTCCATGCTGTCGCCCTGCACTTCAAGCGCATAGACGCCTGACCGGCTGGGTGAAGCTGGAAACTCGACCACATCCCAGCCCTCGCCGGCGGGAAAGCCGCCGTCGTCAAAGAAACCGCCAACGCCGGCCTGAGCAAAGCCTATGAGCGGAATAATCCCTGTTTGCTCGGGTGTCTTTCGCGCGACCTGAAAGAAGTCCTCGATCGTGTCGCCCGTCACTTCGAGCAGCTTGGAGATCGACTCGGTAGAAGGCCAGCGGGAGCGGCCGTCCGCGCCCTGGCGCTTCGAGCGATTGAAGGCTGTCGGGTCAAGCCCCGCACGGCGCGCGAGGCCGGACGGAGAAAGACCATGACGCGCAGCGAGCGCGTCGATTGCAGCCCAGATTCGATTGTGGGAGAACATGTTCCCGGTTTCCGATGCCACTGTGGGCCCGCGATTGCCGACCCCTCGATTCCTATACATACTGCAACAATTCCTGTCTTTGAAGAGGGGTGAGGAAAATATTCCTCACCCGCTCAAAATCAGTTGTCGATGGCTTCGAGGCGCTTGAGGATCTCCTCGCGCGACATGTTCGCGATCTCCTCGGATTCCTTGCGCGAGAGCGCTTCGACGAGGCGGCGCCGCTCCTCGTTCTTCTCGCTGCGCTTGGCGGCGGCCGCGATTTCCGCCTGCTTGACGCCGATGATGTGCTTGACCACTTCGAGCTTGGTCTCCAGCTCGCCGACCTTCGGATTGGGCGACACGGCGACGAACGAACCTTCGCCGGCGGCCTTCAGTTCGGTGGCGATCGTCTGCGCCACGCTGTTCAGGTCAGCCTTGATCTCGCGCGTCGGCGTCGTGATGAGGAGGGGGAGGTCCCAGAGTTGCTCGGCGGTCAGGTCGCCCTTTGCCGAGGCGAAGCGGAACTTCTTGCGGGAGGCAGTTTCAAAGATGTTCGACATGGTTTTCACCTTTCAGGTTTCGATTTGATGGCTGGTGGCTGACGCCCGGATCAGAAGTTGATCCGGAACGCCTTGTTGATGGTTGCGCCCTTGACGACCACAGTCGCCGAGTCCTGGCGCGTCGAAGAGAAGCCGAGGCCGGAGAGCTGCTCGGTTGCCTTCGGCGTCTTGGTCTTGGCGCCGAGGATCTCGAAGACCTTGCGATGCGGCTCAAGCTCGCCCCGGAGGAACTCGTTGTAGATGCCGCGCGCCTGGTCGGGGTTGACGCAATCCTTCAGGATGAAGAACCAGTGCTTGTTTCCGATCTCCTGGCCGTCCCAATGGTTGGGCGAGGCGAGCAGCGTGTTGACCGGCACAAGCGTCTCGGTCGAAAGACCCCACTTGTCGATCGAACCCGAGGTCGCGGTGAGCTGGGCGCCGGGCTTGAGATTGATCACCTCGCTGTTGCGCACGTCGAAGGTGAAGAGGTCGATCCGGTCGTTCTGCGCGAGGATCTTCGGGTAGCTGAAGGTGCGCGTCGAACCGTTGATGGCGATCTCGACTTCAAACCCGCCACGTTCGCGACGGCGCTGGGAATACTGGTGGACCCAGACTTCATAGTGCCCGTCACGCGGATCGCGCCAGCTCAGGTTCTCGACCGGGTTCTCCGCGTCGTGACGGTCCATGCCGTTCATATCCACGTCGAGAACGCCGAAGCGCTGGCGGTAGTAGATATGACCATCGGGAGCCTGGGCGTGCAGATCGAGGTCGTCGGCGTTGTGCCAGGCGAGCGACACACGCAGACGGGCATCGATGTTGCCACCGGCAGCCTTCACGCGCTCCTTGATGGAGTCGGTGACGTCGCCGTCATAGGACCAGGCGAAGTCGTTGCCCCACTTGAACAGCCGGCCGGTGTTTTCGTGGACCGGCGCAGTGAGGCTCATGAAGTTGCCGAGGTGCCGGTTCTCCACCAGGAGATCGATCGAGGATGCCAGCGGCAGCTTGTGCTTGAAGAAGTCCTCGATCGAAATGTCCTCGGCGTTCTTGACGTCGACCGACTTGGGCTTGACCTCCTCCATCAGCAGTCCGGTCAGCGATCCGTCCTTCATCTGGCCGCGAACGTCGTTGTTCACGAACAGGACGTTGTTGACCGAGACATCCGACAGCTTAGCAAAACGTCGCTCGACGGCGCCTTCGAGGTCCAGCTCCTTGAGCTTGTCCACGGCCTGCTCCACCATCTTCGGCGTGATCAGCGCCGTCGGGCGCTTGTAGTTCTGCGGCGCGACCTTGCTTTCGAACTTGCGCACGGCGCCTTCGAGGTCTTCGCCGGCCGACAGATCCGTGACGAGCGTGCCGATGACCGTGTTGCGGAAGAGCGCCGACCGGTTGGTGACGTTCGCCCAGAGGAAGATGTCCTTGTCGGGCGCAGCGTCGTAGTCGGTCTTGAGCCGGTAGAAGCCGCTGACGGCCGCCGAATGCTCCTGGCCGCGATAGAGGTTGTTGGAGTTGATCAGGTCGATCACGGTGTTGAGGGCGTCGATCGTCAGCTCCTCGCAGCCGCGCTTGAAGACGCCGAGGTTCGTGCCGATCCGGCCGCGTTCAGCATCGGGCGCACTGTGACGGTGGGACGCGGCGACGGTCGTGTAGAAGTGGGTGAACTGGTAGGTCTTGTTGTCGATGTATTCGACGTTCGGTTTGTGGCCGAAGACCGATTCCTTGACGCGGAAGACGCTCTTGATCGCCTTGGTGCGAACGTAGGCCGCGAGCGCAGCCGAGACGACATCGTAGGGATGCGGCAGATCAGCCATCTTGTCCCAGATCGTTTCGATCTTTCCGTCGACGATGGCGACGACGTGGCCGACGTGACGGACGAACGCCCGGTCATAGGAGCCATCATGCTCGGTGCGAACGCGAAAGATCGGATTGGTGCCTTCCGGGAATGCGCCGAGATAGACGCCCCAGAGTTCGTCGCGCTCGACATCGACCAGGAACAGCTCGTTCTTGGACAGGACGGCGAAGCGCTGCTCGACAGCCTTCGCGAATGCGGGAAAATTCTCACTCATCGGGTTTATAAGCTCCGTTGCTAAGTAAGCGCTTCGTGCGCTTCGTTGACAAAATGACAGTAGCGAGAGCGCTACCGGGCTGCGGGTGGATTGTTTCGGCTGCGCTTGTAAGCGTCAGCTCGCGCTTCGCCTGTGAGCCAGACGCTGACAGGACCAAGGATGGTGGCGATAAAGAAGCTCGCAAACGGATGAACGAATGCGTTGATCCAGGCGGCGAGCCAGAGCCCAACGACGAGTCCGAAGAACCAGCAGGCGAACTTCCATTTGCCAGTCATCACACCGTCTCCAACTCCCAGGTCTCGGCGAAGCGGCAGTTCTCCGGCATGCCTTCAAACAGGGGTTTGATCTGCTCGCGCGTGTAGCCGGCGAGGCCGCAGCCGACGGGGGTGATGTAGAACTTGAGGTCCCGCCGGCTCTCGGCGAACTTCATGAAGTCATCGATCGCCTGGTCGATGTAGGGCAGCGGCAGGGTCCGGATCGTAATGTCCTTGGTCGGGATGCCGTAGGAGCGGCCCTGCAAGCCAACGCCCTGTCCGTAGATGGCGCCATATTTCTCGACGGCATCCCGCGCAGCGCCGGCGCCGTGACGGCCGGCGAGGTTAGAGCCGAAGACGAAGATTTCGTCAGGTTTGATGTCGGATTTCATTGTTTCTTCCTCTCTCAGTATTTGGTTACTTACGAAGCCGGGCGCTATCCGAGCGTCTCGATCTCCGTGATCCCGGCTGCATGAAGGATCTGGATGAGATCGGCCCGCTGTTCAAAGCCGATCGTCGTTCCAAGCTCATCGCCTTCGTCGCTGTTTCGGATCTCGGCCGTGTAGCCGGTCATGTTGATGCCATCGAAGCCATTCGCTTCGGGATCCCAGACGTCCGAACTGATCTCAGCGTAGACATCCGAGGCATCGAGACCGGCGTCAGCCAGCATCTCGACGATCTCATCGGCGTTTGCGGGGCGGGGTTCGCCAAATTTGGAGCGTTTCATATCAATCCTCATAGTTTTCGGGGTGAAGTTTCTGGTCGGTCTTGTCGGCGCAGCCCGGGCATTCGCCATCGTAACCGTCGCCTCCCGCTGCGTAGTGCTCGCCGCATGTCCGGCAGACCTCGAAGTCGTCCTCATTCTCCGGGTCTTCGATCGCCTCAGCGAAGTTCATGTCGAAGGCGCGACGCGTAAGAGCCAGGAGATCATCACCTTCAATTCCGTGGTCGCGACGCGCCAGGTGCAAGAGATCCCCGATAAGGTCCTGAATGTGCGCCCTATCGTCTTCATCGCACCGGCGGCTCGCCTTGTAAGCATCGAGTGCTTTCTTCGCCCAACCGGCGCGCCTTCCGTTCGTGACCTGGAGCGCGGGATCGACCGTCTTGCGCTGCGCCTGGATCTCCACGCGAAGGGTTTCGTGACGGTCGGCCTTCTCATTGAGGCGCGCGGCGGTGAGGGTCAGAACAGGCATCAGTATTTCTCCATCCTGCCGAGGATCAGCACCAGGCGCGGATTTTCCGTCATCGCCGGATCCGGAAAGGCGTCATAAAAGCAGGTGCGCGCCTCGGAGGGGCTATCGAAAAGCTCGTAGAACTCCTCGCGCGGATCATCCTTCATCCGATCGAGCCCCTCGTAGCTGTCGTAGATGACGGCGTAGAGCGGGCAGAAGGCATGTCCGTGCTGAAACGCGGCCACAGCGAGGCGCAGACGGGCGAAGAAGCGATAAAGGGCCTTCCGCATCACGCCGCCTCCTTCGCATCGAGCATGAACAGGCCACGGTAGAGCTGCTCGGTCTTGTCGAGGTGATCGAGCGAGTCCTGGATCGGCTTCACGAGCCGGGCGCGTGTCTTCCGGTGCTCCAGCTCGCGGCGCACGCCGCTAAAGTGCTGAAGGTTCACCTCATGCTCGAAATAGAGGTTCGGCACCTCGATGATCGGCATGCCGACATCCTTGGCAGCGTTGCGGATCTTGCCGCGATGCGCTGCCGTGGAGGTGCTGTAGGGCATGTTGTTGATCAACAGGACGCCCTTTGCCTTTCTGGCGATCAGGACGTCGTAGGAGAATGCTTTGTCCTTCTCGTAGCGCATCGCGCCGACGTGCTCAGCCGGATAGGTGCCTTCGACGAAATTCTTGGCGAGGTCGTTGTGATTAGCCACAGTTGAGCACCTCGCAAAGTGCATCGATGGCGTCGTCCGAAAGGCCGGCGTGCGCACCGTTGTTCGTAACAATGTCATTCAGGGCGTCGGGCAGTTCACCGGCATTCATCGTGCGCAGATCCTGGAGGCAGCGCAGGCCGGCAATGAGCGCGTCGATCTCCTGCGGCTCGAAGCAGTAAGTGATTACTTCCGTGAGGACGTAATCGGGAGCGACCTCTTCGGCTTCGCCTTCGATGATCTCGTTGTGGTCGAACTCGGCGATGTCGCCCGTCTCAACCCACACGCCCTCGTAATCACGATCGGCCGCCATGCATTCGGCGTCGTTGAGGGTGTCAGCTTCGACCAGCGTGGCATACTTCACCCATGCATCGTGACCCTTCACGACCTTGAACAGCGGCATCTTCTCTCTCCTGCGCGATCTAAGCGCTTACTTATCTCGTTATAGCGATAACGAGGCGGGTTGCAATTGGAATCTTCAGGCCGAAGCGGCGCATCAAGGAGCCGGGATGCGCCGCTGGCTGCACGGCATGAAGATCAAGTCGTCGTTGCAGGAGGGTTCAGGATTGCGCGCAGGCTGGCTGCGAGGTTCGAATCCTTGTTCAGGACCAGCGCCTGCTTGGTGCGCGTGGCGATCTTCACCGCGTCGAACAGGTTCATGATCTGCCCGGCCTGGCTGCGCGCCGTGCCTTCATTGTAGCCCTCGGTGTCGCTCTTGGCGCCGACGGTCTTGTAGGCGGCGACGAGATCAGCGGACGAGATCGAGCCGGTCTTGTCGAGCAGATTGAAGGCGATCACGACGAAGGTCGAGGGTGCTTTGCCGGCGGCGATCGAGGCGAAGAGGTTCTCGAACTTCTCCGCAACCTTCTTCTGCGACGGGATCAGCCCCAGCGTGGCCGTCTTCGTGGCTTCGAGACCGGCGGCGTCCTGAAGGAGCCCGTCGACTTCGAGGACGAAGTGCTTGGCGTCGAGCGACTTGAGGTCGCGCGCGACACGCGGCGTGCTGGCGCGGGGCGTCTTGGACGGCTTCACGACGGTCTGCGTGGTGGCAGCAGCCTGCGGCACCTGGGTATCGGCCTGGATGGTGGATTCCTGCTCCTCGTATGCCTCGGAGCGCTCGATGGAGGCTTCGAGCTTGCGCAGCTCCTCGTCGTCCAGGGCGAGATCCGTCAGCGTGTCGTCAACGACGGCGCTGGTATCGACACCGGCGACGGCTTCATCAACCGCCTCGATCAGTTCCTCGAGATCGGCATCGGTGGAGGTGCCGAGATCCAGTTCGCCGAGCAGATTGTCCAGCTCCGCGACGTCGCTGGCGCCGACAGTGGGGGTATTGGCTTGCGTATCCATTTGAAACTCCGTTTCGCTCTCTCTCTGCGCTCTCTTGCGCTTGCATTATCGTTATATGCGAGAGCGAAACGGGTTGCGGCTGGGTAGATCAGGAACGTTTCAAGCCGCCATCATCGCCTGGCCCGGAACGCCCGGCAGGCTGAACCAGCCCTGTTTCAACGCCTTGAAGAAGGATCTCATCATCACGTCCACGTCATAGGCGGCGGCGTGCGCAAGCGCTGGATCGTATTCCTCGTTCATGGCAAAGCACAGCTCCTGGAGCGTCGGCTTCTTGCCATCGGGGCAGGCCCAGATGCCTTCGGCCATGGTGTCGATCACTGGCCGCTCCGGCAGTTTGAGCTTCACGCGCTCCAACTCGTATTTGAGGAAACCCATATCGAACGCGGCGTTGTGCGCGACGAAGTGCGTGGCCTTGGACAGCACCTTCTCGACAGCCGGCGCGACCGTGGCCCAGGTGGGCTTACCAATCAAGTCGGCGGACGAGATTCCATGAACGCGCTGCGCATCAACGGCGATTGACCTTTCCGGATCGATCCGTTGCTCGAAGGCGAAAATCTTGGTGCCATCGGCCTTCCACAGGCCGATGTAGATTTCGATCAGGCGATGATCGCCAACTTCGATGCCGGTCGTTTCAGTGTCGAGACCTGCGATGATCGTCATTGGTTGTTCTCCCCGCCCGTCATGTTGAACAGAAGCTTTCCGAACCCAAGCCCGACCAGGGCAGCGGCGGCGATACCGACCACGGCGCAAGCGGCGTATGTCGCGAATTCCAGAATGAGATGCATGACGGCTCCTTAGATGTGCTGCCAGGTGGTTCGGGTGAGGACGTTGATGACGGTCGAGCGGGCGACCAGGAAGTAATCCATGAGGAACTGGACGGTCTTGCCCTCCTCATGCAGACGACGCATCTCGATCACCTGACGGGCGCTGAGCTTTGCGTTGGAATTCTGGGATCCACGGCCGGACTTGAGACCCGTCCGGTGCGCGTGCTTCTCGTTGTCGCTGCCGGATGACCATTCGAGCTGGAACTCGCCCCATTTGGCGCGCAGCTCGGGCGTCGGCTGGCGGAGGTAGTTGTGCTCCTTGTCGCCGTCGATGTGGTTGACCTGCGGCAGGTTGAGCGGGTTCGGCAGGAAGCGGAGGGCGATCACCCGGTTGAGGAGAATGGATTTGGTGAAGCCCATCCAGGTCATGTTCGCGTAAACCCGGCCGGTGGCTTTATGGACGCGAAACTTGATCGGCTCGTATTCGTCCGAAAGCAGCTCACCCTTGCTGCTGGCGCGCTTGCAGCGAAGAACCGTGCCATCTTCCTTCGGGATGATGTAGCGGCACTTGATCGCGTGAAGGATCCAGCGGTCTTTGTCGAAGCGTTTAGCCACTCTTGGCCTTCCTCATCTGGCGGATTTCCTCGATGACCTGCTCCAGGTTGCGGAGCAGCTCCTTGTCAGCGAGGCCGGAAACGGTGTCCCAGATCGCGTTGGCGACGATGAAAAGCTCCCGGTCGGTGATCTTGCCGGCGTCGAAAGCCGCTACCCACTTCGCAAGCTGCTCACTGCCTTTGCGCGTCAGCTCCTCGGAGAATGTCGGCCAGTCGTCTGTCATTTCACCCTCGCGTCACTAATCGCTTACTTATAGCAGTCTGCGAAGCGGAATGCTTACGGGTTAACGAAGCGCATGTCGGCGTAACGGTGGCGACGAGACATGGCGTCCTCGTAAGCCATCAAGAAGTATTCCTTGGCCTGGTAGGCGCCCATCATTTCGATCTCGTAGGGAGCGCAGGGTGTGTCCGGCAGGAGCATTTCGGAAGGATCGTCAGGCTGATGCGGCACGATCTGCCGGAACTCGGCCGTGCAAACGGCATTGTCGGCGATCTTGATCTCCTTGGGCAACGGGCAGATCAGCCCGAAGCGCTGCGCCACGGCCCATTCGGCGCGATCCTCGATGGGCTTGATGATGGCGTGCACCATCGGGTGATGCTTCACCGGCCGGATCATGTCGCCGAAGAGATATTCGGGCGCGTCGTGCAGCAAAGCTTCCAGCTCCAGGTCCGGGCGATGCAGGCATTCCACCATGAACGTTGCGCACAGAACCGAGTGCTCGGCGACGGAGAAGGAAATGCGGCTGCGGAACTTCTTGTGCTGGGTGGCGCCGTTCCAGCGATTGTTGTTCGCCAGATGGTGCGCCACAACCTCGATGTCGATCTCCTCCGGGTTCGGATCGAACGGGTAAATCTTGCGACCGTTCGAGGCATTCATCGAAGGGCCACGGCTGGGAGTCGGCGCAGGATTTGCGCCGACCGTGTTGTGGACTTGCCCGTCCATTATGCCGCTGCCTTGACAGCAGCCTGCCACTTGCCGTCCGAGTGTTCGTAGGTTTCCTTGAGCAGGATGCGCGGACCCGGAAGGTAGATGATGATGCCTTCAGGGCGCATGAAGCCGGGCGCGGCGCGGGAGCCTTCGTCGGCCAGCTTCTGCATCGTTTCATTGACGGCCTGGCGTGTGAACTCGCCGGCGTAAAGCACGGGCACGCATTCGCAGCAGGAGGGGCGCACGCTCGCGTCAGACCAGCGGCCGGTGTTGAACAGCGCAAAGCGCTTATCGTTGCCGGTGCGCCCGTATGCGCGCTGAATGCCGGAGCCATACCACTCGCCGAAATGCTGACCTTCACCGAGCTTGAGCAGCTCTTCCTCATTGTCCTGGACCCAGCGAGCGAAGCCGTAGTTGTCGGTTTCCTTGCCGGGCTTGATCCAGCGCTGACGGGATCCGACGCCGGCAATCTTGCCGTCTTCGATCAGGATCTGCGCGTTCGTGCCGTCGAGCTTCTCGGTGATGACGCAGCCGAAGCCCTGCTTGGCGCGTGCGATCTTCTGGAAGCTGACAAATTCGCGTTCGGGAATTTCGATGGGCATTTCTGACTTCCTTGTTCCTGAGGGACAAAAGGGGCGGGTCACTCCCGCCCCCTCGCTTAATCGGTGGCCTAACTCAGCGATTACTTACCTTCGATCTCACGGCGAAGGGCGCGGAGCTTCTTGGCGGAGATGTTGTAAAGGCGCTCCGCTTCGCGCTGGCTGATCTCGCCGGCGCTGACACGACGATACGCTTCGCGCCACTTCTCCGGCACCTCGCGCGTTGCCTTCGGCGCTGCACCCGACTTCTGCGGCTGGCTCATCTTCGCGGGAGCCGCCGGGCGCGTCGCGACCTTGCTCGGCTGCTTATTGACGCCGCCCTTCTTCGGGCTGACCTGGGTCGGAGCCTTCTTCACGTCAGCCTTGGCGACCTTCGCCGCAGCACGCTGTTCCTTCTCCGCCTTCTTCTCGGCGACAGCTTCTTCGACAGCTTTCTTGACGTCCTTGATGGAGACAGTCGCAACGGTCTTTTCAAGCTCATCCAGAGCTTCGACCTTCGCCACGTCGGTTTTCACCTCGGCGACGGACGCGAGCTTGTCGTAGGTGATGCCGCGACGCGGGGTGGTGACGACATTCGTGCCCCTTGCGCCGCCGATAACCACATCCTCGATGACTTCGATGTGGTCGCCGGCGATGACGTTCGCGAGGATCTTCGCAGACGGTTCATGGGTCGTCATCGGCTTGTTCTGGCACAGAAGAGCATAGCCTTCGTCGGGAACACGGGCAACGATGTGGTAGGCGGCGGCGCGCATCTTGTCCGGCTCGTTGTAGGGCACGGCGATGACATCTTCCGGCGCCACCTTGATCAGCGTGATCAGGTCATACCGGAAGCCGGCAACGTAGCCGCGCCGGGCGACATGCAGACCAGAGGAGCACTCGACACGACGCGACGGATCGACGAGGCTTTCGGCCATCGAGACGCGCGAGCCGACGCGCTGGTGGACCTTGCGCGTGTGCGGATCGACGAAGATGTCCTTGCTGTCCTGGGAGAAGCACAGGATCTTGTAGCCAACGATGGTGCCATCATCAGCGATCGGAAGGTCGGCGCGCTCGATGAAGTTCAGCAGCTCCTGGACAGAGTGACCGCGCTTGTCGATGACCTTGGCGAGGCGCTCCAGGAAGCGCTGAAGGCCCTTCGCGTCCTTGAACGCCGCGTATTCGATCTGCTTTTCGAGCTTCTCCATGCCGGGAATCTCCTTGCCATCCACGATAGCGACGAGGGTTTCCTGGTCGGGATCGAAGGCCGGGCCGGCGGGCTGCTCGATGGTTTCGCCCTCGCTCGTGACCTGGCTGGCGCCGTAGCTGCCGAGGTTGAAGTGACCCACGAAGTCGCGGAGCTTCTTCTTGACGAAACGGATGAGGCCGCCGGTCTTGGCTTCGACCTTCGCTTCGAGCGAGTAGGAGTCGAGGTCGATCTCGACGGACTTGTGCTTGGCCAGCGGCCGGGTGATCTCGTCCATGATCGACTTGGTGCGGTAGCCGGCGGCCGGGAGATTGATCTCCTTGCCATCGACCGTATAGAGCGTCACGCCAGCGGCGCTGGTGATCGCGGCCTTGATAGTGACCTTGTTCATTATGCTGCTTCCTTTTCAATGATGACGGCCGGCGGCAGAACAACCGGGATGATCGTCAGGGCGGTGGACTGAGGTTTGGACTCTTCGGCGGCCGGCATATTCACGACGTCGGCGCCCTGGGTTTCAGCGACTTGTGCGGCGTCCTCGCTGCTTCGGACTTTGATGCGCGCCTTATGGCGGCGTTCCACAAAGCGCATCACCGCAAAGAGATCCTCGACACGCTCCTCATCGGAGTAGTCCATGTAGTAGTGGACGCCGGCGAGCGACTTGAAGGCGGCGAACTTCTCGTTGACAGCTCTTCGGTCGAGGCACAGATGGCCGAACTCCTTCTGCGCCTTCTTTGCGAGATCGGCGACTTGGCTCTTGATCCAGTCGCGCTGCTCACGCTGCGCCTTCGTGCCGCCGCCGTTATCGCGAACATTGCGCACCACATGGATCAGTTCGTAAGCCTTGCGGCCGATGTCCGTCATCTTCACCTTCGCAGGGAAGAAGTGCATCGCCATTTCGAGGCTCCTGGCCGAGAGGTTCTCGACCAATTGCGACACCTCGGCGTAGCCGCTGCCCGACACGAAACCCTTGCGCGCAGCCCAGGCATACTGGACATCACGCTTGTCTTCGTTTTCCTTGAGGAACCGGACCAGGACGTCGAGCAGCGGCTCGGCGCCGCATTTCGCCTTGATCCTGGCCTCATCCTTCGCGTCGAAAACGACGGCAATATCGCCGTAGTGCTTGACGAGGACATCCCGGAACGTCTGGAAATGACCCGCCGACCTGTGGTCGCGCCAGTCGTTGCTGCCGCGAACGTAATACTTCGCCGACTCCAGGCTCTCGGTCTTCGGCAGCTTGCCGTCGTTGAGATCCATCAACGAGTGATACATCGGGGTCTTGACGACCTTCGGGGCACGCTTCGGCGGCGGCGTGACCTTCACCTCGACCGGTTCGAAGCCGTATTTCTTCGCCAGCGCCTTGATCTTGTCGATCTGGGCGTGCTGGCTCCGCTTCAGGACGAAGACCATGTGCGCGATACACTGATCATACGGGACATAGGTGGTGGCACCGCGATCCTTGGAGATCTGCGCCACCGCGTCGCGCTGGTTGAAACTGATGTAGAGCTTTTTGGAGGCGAGCTTCGCGTGGTCCTTGATCGTCTTATCCATGCGCGTCGGGCGAATGTTGGCGCTGTTCGAACCGCCGTCCACGAGGAATGCGAAGAGGTTCTCGTGCAACCCAAGTTTGTTTGCGATGCGCTGATAGAGGCGCGCCTCGATCCGGAAGCCGTTGATGCGCGGCATCTCGTGCCCGTAGTAGCGCCTGGTCGGCGGTGGTGTGTAGGCCGCGCGCCGAAAGTGACTGCGATAGTCGCGATTGACGGCGGCGAACGCCAGCCGCCACATCTTGAACTGGTTCTTCACCAAGCTGCTGATATGGACCGCTGCGCACGCCTTGTGAATGTCCTCCAAGGTCAGCCAGGCGCTGGAGGTGAGCAAGGTCGTGTAACGGTTCAGATCGGTCGAGGTAATCTGACGGTTCCAAGGAAGCTCGTCTTCCTTCTTGCAGATCTTGGCCGCCGCTTCGAATGTCATCTGCTTGGCATATGGGGCCATGCCGTTGCGGATCATGCGATCTGCGCGCGCCAAAAGCCCCATCAGCGTCTCCTTGGTCCGGTCGGTGTAGGAGAGGGATTCGCGGGAGGGCGTGACGCCGACGCTGTTCGGCGGGGCGATGAGAACGAGGCGACCGACATGCGCGGTGATCTCGGAAACGCGACTGACCGCCTCCATGAGTTCCTGGTCGGTCGTCTGGACCGGATAGAGAACCGTGCCGTAAAGGCAGTAGACGTTGCTTTCGCGAAGGTCGTGAGAACCGATCAAGGCAAAGCCGCGCGTCGACTTGGAATAGTCGTGGCCTTCGATCGGGGTGCCGCCGTTGATAATGGCTTTCATGCCGCCCTGGATCACGACGGACTTCAGGATGATCATGAAGACATCCTTGTCCTTCGGGTCCTTCAGCGGGATCGAAACTGTCACGCCGCTTTCGGTGGTTGGCACCTTCACCATCTGGCGGAAATCGGGCTTGCCATCGGTCTCGGCGCCACCGCGCGAGATGGCATAGACGTGCTTGAAACCGTCGACGCAGCTTGTCACGGAGAAATGGTCGGAATAGGCGAAGGGGGCCTTGGAGCCGAGGCCGAAACCGCCGGTCTGGTTTTCGTCTTTGACCTTGGTCGACGCGCCGTAGCGGCAGTAGATCGGACCAACCTTGTCGGCAGGAATGCCGGGGCCGTAATCCTTGATGACCAGCTCGGTATCGGTGAGGGTGACTTCGACAGGGCGATCCTTCTGGCCGGTTACGATATGCGCATCCCAGGCATTGCAGAAGACTTCGCGGATGACCGCTCGCTTCTTGTCGCGGTAGAGGGTGTCGGACAACACGGTGAAGAACTCGGCCGACTCCGACATCGTGAATGCTTGGGCTTTGCCGCCGCCGATGATGGCGTGGGTGTCGAGCCCGGCGATCTGCGATACTTCCATCTTTCTCTCTTCCTTTCGCAAACGCTTTCTCTCACTAAGCGCTTACTTACTTATAGCAGTCACAAAAAGGGTTGCTCGCGGAATATCGAGGCTGATTATCCCGCGAGCCTGTCGTCAGTTCAGGTGAGCGGCGGAGCGGCGTTCCTCGCAGATCGTGTCGAGACGACCAACGATCGTGTCATGGAGGAATTCCTGGCGAACGTCCCAGTCCGTGTCATAGATCAGCGCCGAGTTGATGGTGTCCCGGAGTTGCGTGATGCCGCCTTGAACGACGAGCGCGTGGTGCATCTGGTAGATGGGATTGTCCGCCGGCTTCCCGTCTTCAACCACATATGCCGGAAGCGGCGCGAGGTAGAAGATGTAGTCGTAGTAAGCGCGCGTTGTCTCCAGGCATTTGTCGGCGAAAATCGCCGCCTGCTGGAGAACCTCCGGATCAACGCCGTTGCCGTTCGTCATGGTGAACTCGCAGGCGAGATACCCCATGAAGTCGAGCGGCGTCCGGTCGACGATCAGCGGGCGATCGCGCTTGCCGATCTCCTCCAGATGGTTCTGCAGAAGGATCGTCTGGAGATGAAGGCGATCTGTCAGCGACATATCGCCCACGGCGTTGTAGCCGTGTTCCTTGGCGGTCCTGGAGACTGAGGTTTCGTAAAACTCTAGTCCCAGATCCTGGGCCACGGCGCGCGCGAGGGTCGTCTTGCCGGAGCGGTGCGCTCCTGTGAGCCCGAAAAGCATTACTTGACGCCCGTCGAGCCGAAGCCGGCAGTGCCACGGTCGGAGCTGCCCAGCTCGTCGGTTTCGGCGAACGCGCCACGGATCACCGGTGCGATCACCATCTGCGCGATACGATCGCCGGGCTCGATCTGGAAAGCCTCCGTGCCGGTGTTGAGCAGGATGACCTTGATCTCGCCGCGATAGTCGCTGTCGATCGTGCCGGGCGTGTTGACGATGGTGATACCGTGCTTGGCGGCAAGCCCGGAGCGTGGGCGCACCTGCGCCTCGAATCCCGGGAGCAGCTCGATGGCGATGCCGGTCGGCACGACCAGGCGCTGGCCGGGCTCGATGGTAGCGGGCAGGTCCAGGGAAGCCGAAAGATCGGCGCCGGCCGCTTCTGCGCTGCCATAGGTCGGCAGCTTGGCCGTCGGGGCGAGTTTCTCGACCTTGACCGGGGTGTGAATGATGTCGCCTGCGCCCATCTTAGTTTCCTTCCAGGAGTTGACGCGCAGCGGCGGCGTAGCCGCTGGCGATGGATTGAACGGCCTTTTCCTTGGCCGCGTCGGGTGTCGGTTCCGGGCCGACCCAGAAACAGCCCTCTTCCGGGCCGTCATCGAGCGTCCAGTAGAAGCCCGGCTGGAGGTCGGGATGTTCCCCGACCTCCTTGATGCGAAGGGAGAATGTGGTGTGGCCATCACTCATAGCGCACGGTCACATTCTTGAAAAAACCGCCGCACACGACGCCCGAGACCGGCTTGCCATTGGCACCGAGGGCGCGGAACGATGTGCTGTAGGTCTCGCCCCGGCTGCACCCGAGGAACGAGTAGCCGTCGAGACGGACGTTGGTGAGACCCTGCGCTTCGAGAGCGCGACGGGCGGTGGCCGGGTCGACGTTGCCGTGAAGGGCGACGGTGATGAGGCCGAGAAACGCGAGCGCGCCGAACAAGATGCCTGCGTCCTTCATGCTGCGCTGTCCTTGATGCATTCGCCGGGCAGTGTCTTGCGATACTGAATCCAACCGGGGCCGAGGTTGCCGGCGAGTCCAGTCGTCGCATAGCCTTCCGCGTTGACGAACCGCTGGTCAGGAGTGGCCTGGTGCTCTGCCGGCGATGCGTGCAGCGGCGAGGAGCGAACCAGCAAATCGTGACGAATCAGTTCCTTTTCGATCGATGAATCGCCGTCGAATGGTGAGTAAGAGATCCTCGCGCACCGAGCGGTGGACACCTCCAAGGCCAATGCAGCCTTCAAAGAACTACCCTTCTTATTAATCCACTTGCGCTCCAAATGAGCGGCGCCAAGACGATAAGCCTCAAGCTGGTCCCAGGTTTCGCGATCAACATATGGCAGATGCCACTGACCGGGTTCCAATGTCTGATACCCAGCGCCCGAGATCGCCTCGCGGAACATCGCAGCCAGGTCGTGAAAATGCGGCTCGGCGTCGTCGTGATCGCGCAGATGTAGAAAGTTCGCCCAGGAGGTCGAAGTGATCAGCGTGTCGATCCACATGAAGGGTTCGAGCAGTCGGTTGGCGATCTGCTTGTGCGCGCCGGCACGCATGTAGCGCTCTGCATAGGCCATTGCGTCATTGCGAGCGCGAAGCCACCACGCCTCGCGAGGCTCTTTGCAGATAACATTCCCGTCGAGAATGTATTCCAGCTCTTCGGGCAGCGGTTCGCCGGCCTGCATGCCCTTCTGGTTTGCACCCCAATGCCAGGGGACCACCGGGCTCGTTCGGATCTCTTCCAGCATCTTCGCCACCGGGACTGCTCGCGAGGACCGTGCGTTGCGCGAGAAGACGCGGTGCGTCATCACCTCGGCGTGGATGAAGCGCGGGTAGCGCGCGTGGATAGTGATGATCGGCGGGGCGCCGTTGGTCGGCTTCGATGCGAGAATGACCTTCGCAAACATCTGGTCTTTGCTGGACATTGGGTTTCCTTACTTTTCGAGAATTTCGTCGGCGACATCGAGAAGAATCTCCGGCAGCTCTTTCGTGCCCTCGTTGATTCCCGCGTTGAGCGCTTTGGCGAACTTCGTCATTTCGGTATAGGAGAGGCCCTGAATGAGCCCCGCCAGGTTCTTGAGCTTGGCGTCCGGCTTGCACGCCTCGTTAATCCGGCGCGTGCCGTTGCCGCCGATGAGATCGAAGGGGGAAGGGCTAGACACCGCCGACCAGCTCCCGCGCCTTGGCGACAGCGATGGACGCGCGCTTTTCGAGGTCGCAGCCGCAGAAGCCGGTGTGCTCCGACTTCTCGATCAGGATGTTTTCCTGCTCGTTGGAGATCCGGGCGAGTTCGCGAACAAGGCCACCGAGTGCCAACTTTTCCTTCTGGAGCTGCTCGATGGTTGACGCCTGATTGCGAAGACGGCGACGCTGGTCGTCGATCGTGTCCTTGTCAGCCGAGCTGTCTTCGACCTCCTCAGTGCCGCCGAAGAAGTTGGACACCGCGATGTTGTGAATGATGCTGACCTGGGGCCGGCGAAGGAAACCGAGCATTTGTCTTTCCTCTCTGACTAAGTGCTTACTTACATTATAGCGCGCAAGAAATGGGTCACTGTGAGAAATCGCAGCCGGATTGACGGTGAGGCTTACAGGGTGTAAGACTCACTCTTACAGAAAGTAAGAATCATGCTCACACGCAATCAAGAAGAAGCTGGAAAGCCCTCCAAGAACTAAGAAGCAACTTACAAAGGATTAACAATGAGGTTCTTCAACGTGTCTGACATCCAGTTCGAGATCCTCGAACTGCTTGTCAGCAAGAACGGAATGTATGGCCTTGAGATGGTCAAGGCATCCGAAAAACTGAAGCGGGCGACGATCTACGTGCATCTCGGCCGCTTGGAAGACAGGAAGTGGCTCCGTTCTGAAGCCGAACAGATTCCCGGCGAAGCCGGAATGGCCAAGCGCCGCTATTACATCACCGGCGAAGGGCAAAAAGCCTACCGGGCTGCGATAGCAGCGAGCAATGAAATGTCCAACCCCGCCGGAGCAATGGCATGAGCAAAAAGAAAGAGACAGAGCCGCCGCAGCTTTCCCTTTTTAAGGACAACCTGATTATTCGGCACAGCGACGTATCCTATATCGTCGAAACCGATGATCTGGGATACTTCGAGCCGGGCGAGCACCACCAAATTCTGGAAGCCAACGACAAAGCATTTTTCCAGGTGACGCACACGTTGAACCCGCGTCAGCTCCACCGTCTGCACAACATGACGATCTTGACGCCGGTTCAGAATGCAAAGAAGAACGCTCGGATCTATAAGCCGCCGGGCCACGCACTCACAATGGCTCTGCGCTTCGTTCTCCCGAAGAAGATATTCGAGCGGGTAGTGGAGCAGATGATCCTCGATGCGCGCGAAGAATATAACGAAGCGCTCGCGGAAGGGAGCCTCAACCAGGCACGCTGGATCGCGGTGCGCCTCTATCTGATGGTCGGACTGGCGCTCGCGATGAAAGCGGCAACGCTGCCGCTCGAAAAGTTTTCCCAGTTCATGCAAAAGGACTAGGGGAGGGCGTTTAGCCGCTCCCCTGTCCATTTTATGCCATCTGCGCTTTCAAGTCGGAGAAGCCTCCGACATGCCTGTCACCGTCCCAGATCTGCGGAAAGGTGTCGAGGCCGGTGCGAGCCTTGAAAGCGCGCTGCATGGCGACGGTCTCAAGAACTTCCTCGTAGAACTCGACGCCACGGACAGCCAGATGCGCTTTGGCGCGCGTGCACCACTTGCAGTCCGGCCGGCTGACGATCTTCCAGCCCATTACGCGGCCTCCTTCTCGTCTTCCGAGAAATCGATCGGGCAGGCGCCAGCGCCGCAGTCGACATGTTCGAAGCCGATGTCTTCCTTCACGTTGTCGTTTTCGATGGCGGCGGCGATCATTTCGAACTGCTGCTTCGTGACCGGCTGCTCCGGCTGATATTCGTAGGCCGAGGTATCCGTCTGCGGCATCACCGAGCAGCAGCGGATCGAGAACTGGCCGTCGATCAGCGTGTGCAGGAAGTGCTCGAAATCGACCACTTTCGGATCATACTTCAGGGTGTAGCTGACCTGATTGCCGGTCTCGCCCGGCAGGGACTGACCGTCGGCGTCGACGCCGTGGATCCAGTATTTTTCCAGCAGGCGCAGGAACTCATACTGGTCCTCCGGGGTAGCCTCGGCCGCCGTCACCACCCACTCGCCGCCGTCCAGGCTGCAGATGGTCGGCTTGGTCGGGAAACCAACGACGGTCGTGCCTTCGTAGGTCTTCAGACGCTTCACCGGATAGCCCATAGCCTCGTAGTCGGCGACCAGCGGGTCGTCATTGCGGAACTGCACCCAGCGGATGAACTCGCGCATCGAAGGCAGATGAGCGCCTTCCGTGAGGCCGAACAGCTTCGAGGTCGTGCCGGCCGGCTTGAAGGTCGTGTTCGTGTGGGGAACGATGACGCCCAGCTCCTTCGCGAACTTCTCGGCTTCGTCATCGATCGCCCGCTTGAACCGGGAGAGCGTCATCCACATCGCCTTGGACTTCTCCTCGTTCACGATATCGTGCCAGGTGAAGCCGAAGCGAGCGTAGGCCCATTCATGGAAGCCCGTGATGCCGACGCCGATCCGGTTCGTCCGGTTGACCTCGCGCCGGTAGAGGCAATCCATCGTGTTGACGCGGATGAGGGCACGAACAGCCGTGCGGAAGGCGTCTTCGGCATCGTTGTCGTTCGCGGCATGGAACGGCACCACGTCGGCGATGACGCAATAGGCGCCGAGCATGAGAAGCGTGATCTCGCCGCACGGGTTGGTGATCATGGTGTAGCGAACACCCATGACGACCTTTGCCAGCGCCGACATCAGCGGAACGGTGTCCTCGTCGACCTGAAAGCGGCTGGAGCCGGCATAACGCCCGTCAACGTAGTCCTCGATGCCGGCGTTGTTCTGCGTCAGCTTGTCCTGGTTGATGATGCCGGGCTCGCCGGTGCCATCGAAATAGGAGGCCTTCGCCAGCTCGATCAGGACGCGCCAGGCGTGGGCCTCAGTCACCGTGATCGCGCCGATACCGAGCAGGAAGACCAGGCGCGGAACGGACGTGCCGAGATCGGAATCGCCGAGCTGATTGCGCACCTTGGCGCAGGCTTCGCGGAACTCGTCATCGATGGTGACGGAGTTGTTGGACGACCACAGGAAACCACCCCGCTTGAGCTGGATGAAATCGAAGATCGTGGCGTCCTTCCAGTGCTTCGTCGCCATACGGGCGGCGCGGCGCGCACCGCCGACGAGGACGCACTCGGCAGCATAGTGGTCGGCATACATGGCGGCGCGCCACGGGGCCATGCCAGCGTCACGCAGCAGCGCGATATTGGCGATTGCCGACATCAGCGGGCCCGGGCCGGAGGCGGGACGGTTCTGCATTCCCTTGATGGGCGCGCCGCGCTCGCGAACCGGCGTGAAGTCGAGGATCAGAACTTCCTCGCGGCGTTTCTCGAACGCCATGCGCTCGATGATCTCGACGGCCTTCGCCCATCCCTCGCGGCTGTCGGGAACCTCGAAGACGGTGATCGTGCGACCGGCATAGAGGTGCTCGGCATCACGGCGCGTCTTGTAGCCGGAGACCAGGCCGCGCTGCACGTCTGCATGGCTCCAGTCGATGACCGGAACGACGATCGGCATGTGGTTGAGATCCGCCTGGATCATGGCGTCATCGTAGGCGCGGCCGACGCCGGAGCCGTTGAGCAGCAGATAGAACAGAAGGAAGGTCGCCGCCGCCGTCGAGCAGTTGGTGAAAACTTCCTGGTTGCGCTCGGGCTGCGTCTCGTCGCCGTGCTGGAGGTGCCGGCCGGACAGCAGGAGCGATGCCTGGCGCAGATGGTGGTTCAGCGCCTGGTATTCACCCTGCGCAGCGCTCGCGCCACGGGGGTCCAGAAGGGCGTTGCCGAGCGCAACGCGGTGGGCGACTTCTTCCCAGGTTTCGACACGCGTGGTGCCGTCGGGGTCGGTGATCTTGCGATTGATGGTTCGGTCAGCGACAGCCTGACCCATGCCCGGGAAATACTCCCGTGCAGGCGTTTGGGAACTCATAATGACTCCTTTGGTATGGATGCTACATATAGTAGCTAAGCGCTTACTTATTCGCTAGATGTAAAATGCAGCTAGGCCGCCCTTTGTGCCAAAATCGCAAGAACCTGCGAGAAGGCAGGCGTCAGGATACCCGCTTCGCAGATGGCGGCGGCGTCGGCCAGGTGCTCATTCTTGAGCGTCGGGACCACCTGGCCGGCGCGCTTTGTGGTGAGCCACGGCGCATCCGGGTAGGTCTCGAAACCCCACTCGATCATTTCCTGCTTGCTGGCCGTCTTGGTGCCGACCGTGCATTTCTTCGTCTCCGCCGGCGCCACTTCGAGCAGCGGGATCTTGATACCTGCATAGATGCCGATGGTGATGCCGAAGCCGAGGACGGCGTTGTAATCCTGGCCGCCGGACGGCACTTCCGCAAAGCATGTCGTGACGTCGGTGAGGAACTCGGCGACGCCCCTGGCGATCTGCTGCGCCCGGAGGAGATTGTCGGAGGAGGCGCGCACGGACTTGTTCTTGTCCTTCTGCGTCTCGATGAGCTTCATGGCGACCACGGCCTTTTGACCCGTCACCAGGTCGTAGGACATTTTCGTCATGCCGAAATTGCGCAGCGAGCCATCGAGCCCGGCGATGATGATCTTGGACATCAGAACCTTCCATAGTTCGGGTTAAGTTGGTTGATGCGTTCGTGAAGCGCGGCGATTTCTGCCATCAGATCATCGATACGTGCGTCGACCTCGGCACTGTCGCCTTTTTCTCCCCGCTCGCCCTTGTCTCCTTTCTCTCCGCGCTCACCTTTGCCAAGGTTGACCGGATTGACTTGAGGCGCCACGCGCATGATCTCGTGATAGGCAAACCGAGCGTCCCGAGCGAATTGGCCGCCGCTGTGGACGCCCTGCTGCTGAGCAGCGAAGATGAAGTCGCGCAGAAATCTGGCCTCGGGTTCGGAGAGTTCGATCACTAGAACCTACCGAACTTCGGATTGTTGGCGTGGACCTCGGCGGCCGCGACCTTCTCCTGCTCGATCTCGGCGAGCATCTGGTTTTCCGTGTCCTTGATGAGGAGGTCGACCAGCGTCGGGAGATGTTCACCGGCGTAGCGGAGCTTTTCAGCCATGGTCACGCCGAACAGGGGCACGGCTTTGTCGAGCTGGGCCGAATCCCACTCGCACTGCTTCCACTCGACGTCATCGACGGCCGTGAAGGAGAAGATGATCTTGCCGCTCTTGCCGATGCGAACATCCTTGAAAAACAGCTCCTGATCGCCAAAGACAGGCTTCGTGCGATACTGGTCATTTTTCATCAGGACAGATGCCTGCGGCGCGCCTTCGACGGTATGAACCGTCTCCTTCAGCGCGGTGTTGAGCGTTTCCAGGACACGCTCGAAAAGCTTGTCCCGGTCGATTGGCGTTTCGGTTAGATGAATATTCGTCATTGCTGACCCTATCGTAAGCGCTTACTTATGAAGATATAGCACTTTCCTGGTGGGAATCGTCTGAAATCAGGGGCGGGATGCGCCGCCCTCTTTCTGCACATCCGGGGCCTTCGGTCGACAGAACGCCAGCGAACTGCGACTGTCGTCGCCAACGGCGTGTTCGTCGAACCTCACGACGGCCAGCGCGGAAAAGCAGTCGTCACGCGGCAGATCGGAGACGGACACGAACCCGCAACCGCCCCAGCTCAAGCCGCCACAAATAACCAGTTGCCAAATCACACCGTCACCTCACTCACGACGGACTTGCCGCCCTTGGATTCGACCTGCACGATGTTGGAGATCCAGTCGCGCAAGCTGTTATGGCTGATCACGAAGACGGAGCCGCGCTCCTGCGCCTTGTCTTCAAGGATCTGCATCAGGCGCTCCAGACCGGCGGGGTCGAGCGCGTCATCGATCTCGTCGCCGACGAACAGATCGATCGGCTTGGTGGCGCGTGTAGCGACGAGATCCTGCAAGGCCAGCGCCGCTGCGATCCGGACCTTGCGTTTCTCACCGCCGGAGAGGCCGGCGAACGTTTTGGCGCCGTTCTTCTTCTGCACCTCGATCGAGAACTTCTCCTTCAGCTCGCCTTTGGCGTTCTTGACGAGCGTCGTCCAGTTCGCCTCGATGTTGCCGTCGGACAGCGTGACCAGATATTTCGCCGTCTGCTGATTGAGGAACGGCGTCACCTCATCCAGAATGTGGGCGCGCACGCCGGCCGGCGAGAACACCTTTGTCACCGTGTCGGCGATATCCACCGCCGTCGCCAGCTCCTTCAGCTTGTCCTGGAGTTCGCGCGCCGCCGTGTCGGCCGCTGCGAGCTGACCCTGCAGATTGGCGATGGACGCATCGTGGGGATTGATCTGCGCCGCCGAGATTTTAACGTTCTCTGCAAGCGATTTCGCGGCCGCTGCGAGTTGTGAGCGACCGATCTTCAAATCGTCACCAGCGGCCAGCTCTGTCTGTTTCTGCGCACGTTCTGCGCTGACCTGGGACGTGTCGGTCATCTTCTGCTGGAACGCGCTGGCCGCCCATGCCTTCTCGATTGCGAGCTTATCGGCGGCCTTCCACTGCTCGGTTGCGTCATCGAGCTGGCTCTTCACCTCATCGATACGATCCTGCGCGGCCTTCTTCGCCGCGCCCAGCTCTGCTTCGGTCATCGGCCGGCCGCACTCGTCGCACGGGCAACCAATCTTGTGCTGAACATTCTGCAATTCGTTCTGGAAGCGCGCCAGGAGCCGTTTGGCGTTGTCGATGGCGGTCTGCTTCACCTGGACCTGTCCGCGCGCCTGTGCGGCTTCCTGGACGAGCTGGGCGTGCCTTTGACCCTCCTGGCTGACTGCTGCGATCTTCATGTCGCAATCGGCGATGGCTTGGGTCAGGCCGGCGAAATCGACAGCGGCGATCTGGAGATCGATCGCTTTGATGGCGTTGACGTATTTGACGATCTCGGCCTTGGAGGTGGCGATCCTCTGCGTCTGCTGATCCTCCCACTGGTCACGCGAGACGATCTCCTTGTTGATCTGGTCCTGAATCCACGACTTGCGCTGATCCGCCTGTCCGATCGACGCCGCCACCTGGTCGTGCTCCGCCTTCTTCACGCCGAGGCGCTCGCGCGCTTCCTTGTAGGCGTCTTCGAGAAGGGTAACGCCGGCGGCTTCCTCGATCAGGATCTTGAGCTGCTTGTCGGTCATCGCCGGAAGATCGGGCATCTGTTCCTGGCCGGCGTAGATCGCGCCCTTGAACACCTCGTAGGAGGCACCGAGGATCTTCGTCACCACGTCCTGCGTCATGGCGTCGGTGCCAAGCGTCAGGTCGATGTCGAACGCCTTGGTGGCGTCGTTGAATTTGTGGACGAACAGCTTGTTCTTGCCGTCCTTGTGCTTACGGTGGCGCGCGATGCGGAAGGCGTCGGGGCCGTCCTCGATCTCGGTCATAACGCGCGTGCCCTTGCCGGCGGCATTGTTGATCACGTCATCTCCAGAGACGCCGCGCGCTGTCGTGCCATAGAGGCACCAGCAAAGCGCGTCGGCGATCGAGGACTTGCCGGCGCCGTTGGAATCCGCCGAGGTGTCGTCGGCATTGATGCCCTGGATGAGGACCAGGCCGCGATCTGCAAGGTTCACGTTTGCTGAGGTGAGAGCGAGAAACTGCTCCACGGCGAGGGATTTGATCTTCATGCTGGATGCGCCTTCTTGAGATAGTCAGGGAGATCAGCGGGGCGGCAGCCCATGAACTTCGCGATTTCGGTTTGCGTTGCCTGGCGAACGGAGCCGGGACGAAGCCATACAGACGGACCACCGGATCCGAACCGGCAGAGAACCCGCATGCCGCAGGCCTCGAAAGAGACGTCCGGCTCGATGATGCCAAGGCGACCTCGGTTCTTGCCGCGTGTCTGAACGACCCACTCAGCCATTGGCGAGCTTCCTTTCGCCAAGCAATTTGGTGCGCGCGTCAGCTACGCGCCGAGCACGTTTCAGCGCCCGACGTTTGATCTGCTCCACGCGCTCGGAAATTCGCGCGGCAAGTTCAGCCGTCATTTCGCGCCTCCAGATGGTTTTCTGGCGGCTTGTTCGGCTTCCCATCGCTCTTCAGCGCGCCGCTCTGACGGCGAAACGTAGGATGGGTGATGACGGGTGCAGTAACCGCCCTTGACGGCAGGGCGCGCGCACCTGTGCATGGTAATGGTGCCAGTGCGGCGCGTGTGCTTGCACTGGTCAGCCATGATCGCCTCCGGAAGGTTCGATGGCGGTCGTTGCTGTCCGTGGCGGAGACAGTGCCTCGCAAGAAATGCGCTCGATCTGGCTAAGGCGTCCCGTGAGAGCCAGTGCGGTTCCACGCATGGCTTCTTTGGGGCGACTGTCGGCCGGGACCGCTTCACGTCCATAGGCTTCCGCTTTGATATCGCGCAGCGCTTGCTCGTATCTGCACCGCAACAGCCGCTCCTTGCGAGCGAGGGCTTCCCACTCTTCAGGCTTCATGGTCGCCACCCTTCGCCGCGTTGGCGGTTGGATACGCAGCATTCAGGGCTGCCACCAAACGGCCAGCTTCC
Source organism: Shinella zoogloeoides (assembly GCF_030733845.1). Lineage (NCBI taxonomy): Bacteria > Pseudomonadati > Pseudomonadota > Alphaproteobacteria > Hyphomicrobiales > Rhizobiaceae > Shinella > Shinella zoogloeoides. The sequence continues at coordinate 71,674 of NZ_CP132310.1, read as the reverse complement.
TCTCGCCAATAGGCAACCTCAGCGGCCAACGCTCTCTCATCCCCAATGGGAAGTTGCGTGTAGCGGCAGAAAGTCAACAGGATCATGTCGTCTGCATCATAGATGTGAACCTCAAGACCGTCGCAGGTCTCTACATAGAACGGAGGCCGAAAAGCCGGCTCGTCTTTCGGGAACAGATCCCGCAATGTTTTAAGACTGAGGACCATGATCGCCTCCGGCCGCGTTGATCGCGGCGGTCATGTTCCCGGTCGCTGCAGCCTGCTGGACGCTGGTCTGCTGCGCGGGACGAGCCGCCGGGGCTTTCTTCGTTGTGGTGATGGGGGCTGCGCTACGCTTCTGGCTGCGCTGCGCGATATCGCGCCGACCATCGCCGCGACCGAAGTCGGACATGTCCTGCTTGGTGACTGTGACGCTTGCCGCATCCTTCGTCCGATACATCATGGCCGTCGAGTGCGGCAGATCACAGATCGTCTGCCGGATCGTCTCGGTGCGCTGACCGATCTTCTGACCCTTCTCGTTGAAGGTCGAGATCAGGTGCTTGGTTTCCAAGACCACTGTGTAAAGCTGCATTTTTCTCTCCTAAGTAACTGATAACTTAGAGTATCAGCTACAGATCAGGCGATCGGCTGGGATCGTCAGGCTTCTTCGTAGACGCTGCGCGCCTTGTTCAGGACGTCGGCCGCCTGGCGTTTGACCTCGGCACGATCGACATGGGGCGCGAGTTCGACCTTATCGACGTATGCCGTAACCGACTGATCCAGTGTCTGACCGGACTGCACCGGCGCGGTTCCCTGGCGCTGCGACGCCTGGGCCGGCGGCACCTGGATCGACGTGCCGAGCGCGCCATGCGTTTCGAAGAAAGTGCGAAGCTCCTGCACATCCTCGGACGTCATCTGGGATCCACGGAAGCGCACATAGTTGCCATCGCAGAGCAGCTTGATTTCGTCCTCGTCACGGCCGGAGACGTCAACGAACTTCGGCGCGTGCGTGTCCATGAAACGCACCTTGTCAGAGGTCACGAGCAGGAAGCCCGCCTTCGAGCCGACGTCGCGCCACGATTGGTGCGTGGTCGCGCCAACGGAGATGACGCCGCCCTGCATGATCTTGTGGTTGTGATAATCGCCGGCCATGACGCGGCGGAAACCGAATTTCGCGAGCTTGGTATCAGACAGGCCGTGTTCAGGCATGCCGGGCAGAACGTCATCGATGCCGGCGTGGATGAACACGTCCACCTGGTCGACACCGTTGCCGGCGGCGCTGGCGATCTGACCAAGATCGCTCAGCAGGGCCTCGTGCGACGTGCGCCATGGCACGAAGGCGAAGGTGTATTCGTCATCAGGCGTGTTGAAGAGCTTGGGCTCGTTGATGACCTGAAAGGAGCCCTTCTCGGAAAAGGTCTGCGCCAGCGTCTGGATGGCGGAGCCCAGCTCCGTCGTCTCCTTGCCCTTCAAATCGTGGTTGCCGGGAATCGCGTAAATGGTGATGCCCATATCCAGGATCTGACGGATCGTCTCCTGCGTCGGATTCAGCACCTCGGGATCGATCGAGCCGCGAACGTGGAAGATGTCGCCGGGAATGACCATGTATTTGCCGCCGGCCTTCACGAGTTCGGCGGCGGCGCGCAGCATTTCATTGAGGGTGTTGCGCAGCCGGTTGTTCACACCGTCGGAATTGACGCGCGAGAACATGGACCAGTTGTGGCAATGAAGGTCCGACAGGACGGCGTAGGTCATCTTTCTCTCCTATTGCGCGCTAAGCGCTTACTTACGTTATAGCGTAAATAAAAAGGGTTGCGCTTGGATCATTACGGCGTTGCGACTGACGTTTTGCGCTTGAACTCTTTCAGGGGCAGGTAGCGCTGCAACGCGCCGCCACGGCTCTCGTAGTTCATGACCTTCGAAAACTTGGTGTCGAAGAACTTGTCCAGCGGCGCCAGCCAGAGATCGTCGCTCTCCTTGCACAGCACGCCGACGACCTTGATGCCTTCGAGGCGGCGCTCCCGGAGCGTTTCCTCATCGATCGCCCAGGCGGCGACACCTTCGCGCACCGCCTCGGAGATCGACTTTTTGCCCGCCCGGAAGATCTCACCGAGCTTTCGATACGCGAGATAGACCTGGCTGCCATTAGGCAAGGTGTAGACGGCCCCGTAGAGGCGTCGACCCTTCTTGACGAGCCGCTTGGGTAGCTTGTCCATTTGCTTCCTGAGTGTCGGCTTCTTGCGCGGCACGATCGAGACCTTTCCATTCGTAAAGTCCCTGCTTCCCCTGAATGGGGATGGGATGCTCCAGCAACTGCGGATAGCGCAGCCGCCAAGCGTAATTTCCAAGGTGATACCAGCCGTAGGATCGCTCCTCTTCGGTGATATCGTCCAAAAACTCTTCGGTGATCAACTCGACGCTGTGCAGCAGAACCGTGCCGAGGAGATATCCACGCGGCAACTCTTCAAGCGATGGCAGGCCGGTTTCAGCATAGTAGCGCTGCATCAAAGGATCGGCGAAAGCGCTGCGCTGATCGGGCGTGATGTTCTTGGTCGACGCAATGCCGATGCGTTCACCAACCGCTGACGCCGGCGGCGCCCAAGTCCTCGTCTCAAAGAGTTTGAAGCCGTGGACAACAAGCGATGTCCACGGCTGCCATATAGAGATCACCTTCATATTCTTTCCCGCTCTGCTTCGCTTTCTGTCGATATAGCAATCGCAAAACGGGAACGATGAGAAATCCCAGCTAGTCTGGGACTTCGGCCAGAACGTCCACTTCGCCGACCTTGAGATCGCGAACCGGAAGATCCTTGATCGCCTCCGACCATTCGATCAGATCCGGGGAAGTCTGGAGGGCGATTTCTCGCGCCTCCTCCTCCGTGGCCGCCTCGACATTGACCGTGGCGTGCTGGATCTGCTCGACGCGCCGGACGAGGATGATCTCGTAAAGCTGCTTCATGCCGCTTCCTGAACGTCCGTTTCGGGCTCGTCGGTCGAGATATCGACCTCGGCGGCGATCGGGGCCTGGTATTCGGGCGGCAGAAGCGCCGTCAGCTTCTTGAAGCCGGCCTCGCCCTCGGCCTCGATCTGGCGCGCAAGCGCTTCGCGGCCGATCTGCTTGCCTTCCCACAGGACGTGGCCCTTCTTGACCTCCTTCGGCTTGCCCTTGTCGTCGACAGTCATCGTCTCAAGGAGACCCTGCTCGTTGAGGAACTCGACCAGCGAGCGCTCGCGATCGAACCGGCCCGTGCCGTCCGGCTGGAACATGAAGCGCCACTTGGCCGTCTGGAACGGCCGATTGACCTTGTTCTTGCGGAAGCCGCCGGTCACTTCCATGCCGACGACTTCGGTGCCAACCTTGATCTGCGAGGCGGACAGCCAGAGACGCTGCGAGAAGTAGAACTCCGGCGCATCGCCGCCGGTGGTCTTGCGCGGATCGCCGAACGAGACGCCGATCTTGTTACGCATCTGGTTGAGGAAGATCGAGCAGACGCCGTAGTCCTCGGTGATCTGGGCGACCGACGGGAAGTGCGTCGAGGTGCAGACCGCCAGCTCCAGCTTGTCCTTCATGTTGCGTTTGTCGATGGCGCGCAGGTTGCCCTTCTCGTCGTAAAGAATGGCGTGCGGCGTCATGGCGGCAAGCGAATCCCAGACCCAGCAGATCGGCGCGTCGGCAGGGATGAGCTTCTTCTCGCGGATCGTTCGGACGGCGGTGGCGAAGATGGCGATCGATTGCTCGAAAGTCTCAGGTTTACGGTAAACCAGGCGACCGGGCGTGGTATCGAGGCCGAGGCGCGGCGCCAGCTTGAGCGAGAAGGAGCGCTCGTGATCCATGAAGCCGGCGATGCCGCCGAGTTCCTGGGCCGCCGCCATTGCGCGCGTGGCAATTGCAGTCTTGCCGGAAGAGGGCGGGCCGGCAATCTCGATCATGCGGCCGACCGGGAAGCAGCCGCTCCAGGAGTTGGACGACGCATTGTTGAGGGGCGGAAAGCCGCTCTCAAGCCAGTGCTTGACGGTCGCCTCGTCGTCGTTGTTCCCGATGACGCCGAAGAGCGCCTTGGCGATGTCGGATGCAGATGCCATAAGTAATTCCTTCCTTAGTCTTCAATAAAATCGACGCCATCGTTGTCGACCGGGGGTTTCGGCTTCGACTGACCCACGAGACGCAAACGCTCAGCGGCACGCGCCGTGGGCTGCGTGATGGACGTGACCGGCGCGTATTCCTTGTCGAGCGAAAAACCGCCGTTCGCCGCGAGGGCGGTGCGAAGCGACAATTCCGCTTTCGAGCGGCTGTCGCCATGAACATTGGCAAGGAACGTGAACGCCTTGCCGATGTCCGTTTCGGTGATGGTCTTGCTGGCCTCGATCAAGCGAACCAGCTCATGGTAGGCGCGCGCGACCTTTCCAACGGCCGCTTCGAGCTTGGCGCGATCGTCAAGCTGCCTGGTGGTTTCGGATGTCATCGAGATACGCCTCCGGGATCCAAAGATTGCCAGTGTCGAGCGCTCCTTTGCGCTCGCGCTTTTCGTTGAGCGCCTTCATGACTTCCGCCCAGTTGACGCTGTTGGTCTTGGCGAGCGCCATCAGGCATTCCAGAACGTCGGCGTATTCTTCCGGATTACCGACGTCGCGCGCGATCTCCTCGGCCTCGGAATGAACCTTGGCGATCAAGAGAGCGGTTGCGATTGCCGGCGACACGGTGATGTTCAGCTCGGTGAAGCCCGGGCGCGGGACCATTTTGTCGCGCACGAGCTGCGGGATACGGGTCTTCATGCTGCCTCCTGCATGATCTCCTGGTAGGCCGGGAAGACCGACGACCAGTTTTCGAGATCTTCGGTGAGCGAGCGGAACAGCAACCGGTCGCAGAACGCGCGAAGCTTGTTGATGTCGGGCTCGCCCTTTGTGACGCGTAGATTGATCGGCGCCGGTCGGTGAGGGGTCTTGAGATCCATCAGCTTGATGTTGGAAGCGAAGGTGATCGCCTTGTTCTCATCCTCGACCAGCGCCCGATACTTCTTGGGAAGCGAGGCGACGTCGATGCTCTTGTCGAGGATGCAGCCGTTGGTGAAGTTCGCGACCGAGCCGTAGGTCTGAAGGAACTCCTTCGCGCCTTTCTCGCCGATCCCGCCGACACCCGGGATGTTGTCGCCCATATCGCCCATCAGAGCCTTCAGCTCGATGAACTGCGCGACGTCTTTCACGCCATACTTTTCCGGCAACATCGCCGGCGTCATCTTCCGGTCGTTGATCGGATCGAACCAGGAGACGTTGGGGCTGATAAGCTGGATCCAGTCCCGGTCAGCCGAGACCAGCACGATCTTGTCGCCGCGCGGCTCGAAGCGCTGCACCATGATGCCGGCAAGATCGTCGGCTTCCATATTCGCGGCGCGAACCTGGTTGATGCCGAGAAGCTGAACGCCGATCTCGATCAGGCGCGACTGCTTCTTGAGCTGCTCCTTCTGTGCCTTGAGCGCAGCGGCAGCCGCCGTGTCGTCCTTGTCACGGTTGGCCTTGTATTCGGGGTAGAGCATCTTGCGCCAGGACGCGCCGTCCCAGAGAACGGTCGGCGTGTAGAGATTGCCGTAGACGGCCATCAGCCGGCGCATGGTGCGCATGACGCCATAAACTGCCTGGACCTGTGTCTGACCGACAGTCAGCGTCGTCCCGGCGTTTGCTGCATGTGCGATGGAGTTTCCATCAATGAGAAGATGGCGGTTCATGATCGTCCTTTCAGATGGAAGGGCGGCGACACGCTGAGGGGAACGTGTCGCCGCGCACCGACCCTCAAGTTGCGGCGAAGAGGGTCGGTATCGGCTCCGACCGGGGGAAATCGGAGCCGACGCTACTCAGACGATCAGGCCGTCGAGTTCCGCAAGGACGTCATCCACTTCGGCCGAAGACAGAACTTCAGCCTGCGCGGGAGCGGCCGCCTGGGTTGCGGCGGCGGTCTTCACGGGTGCGCTTTCGACCGGAGCCGCTTCCTCGACAGCAGCAACAGCGGCTGCGAGTTCGGCGTCCGAAACCTCGGCGACGGTCTCGGTTGCATCTTCGACGGCGGCGGCCGTCGAGGTCAGCGCCGCAGCGGGGGTCTTGGCTGCGGCCGTGCCGGCGGAGGTCAGTGCGGCAGTGGTGCCAACGGCGGCGCCGCCAGCGATCGCGATCAGCTTCGACTGCGGGATGCCGGCAATCTGGCCGATGGCGTTGAGCGCCTTCGTTTCGTCGCCACGGAAGAATTCCTTCTGGATGTGCTCCGGAAGGTCGTGGCACTTGGCGATCGCATCCTTGTGAACCGGCTTGGAAACACCGGGCTTCACGTTGACCGTGTATTCGGTGTTCATGCCCTTGCCGGAGCGCGTGATGACGATATCGACGCCGTTGGCGAGGTCGGTAATATCCTGGCCGGCGTCGTCATACTGCTCCATCAGATCCCAGACCTGCTGGGCGGCCGACGGGCGCAGTTCAACGATCTCCACCTCGTCGTTGTCCGGATTGGTCGTCCGGTCGATGACGTTGAAGAGAATGTTCTTGGAGACCTTCCATTCCTCGAAGATCGCCTTGGACTGCTCGTCGTGCGCATTGGCGAGTGCGAGATCGACGGCCGTGCCGACGGGGCAGGGTTCCTGGTAGCAGACGTCACGCGAGCCGACGACAGCGATCGGCTTGCCGTTCTTCTCGGCCTTGATCCAGTGGACGCCGAGTTCGGCCCAGAACTTGCCAGACTCGCCGACCCAGGGGGCCTGAGCCTGCGTGGGAGCGAGGAAGCGGTAGACGTTGCGCCCTTCCTTCGGGCGAATGCGCTTGCCGTCGGAGCGACCATACTTGTTCTTGGCCTCGTTGACGGAGCGACGGAGTGCGGGGGACAGAGCCATTCGTAAGTTCCTTTGTAAGCTCGTTCGTGAGTTCGTTCGTTCGCGCCAATAGCGAAAAAGCTATTTAGCTAAATCGTGTTATAGCGCGCGCGAAAAGGGACACGCAGAAATCTGCGTGCTTAGACGTATTTTTCCGCCAGACGCTGGGCCTTCTCGGCTTCGGTGCGCAGCTCGGCCGCGCGCTCCTTGGCTGCTGCCGCCTCTTCGTCTGCGGCCATGGCATCAGTCAGCGCCTTCTCGCGGAACGCCTTGAGGCGCTCAACGATGGCGTTGATCGGAGCCATGATCGTCTCGATGGTCTCCTCCTGCTTCTTGCCGATGGCGATGCTCAGTTTCATGCGATTGACCCTCCTAAATGGTCTGTGAGTAACTGATTACTTATCTATAGCAGCGGGAAAATGGGATGCTGCTTATTCGGTAACGGCGTCCTCACCATTGAGCCGGCCCTGGCGGCGCGCAAGCAAGCGCTCCTGCGTGCTTCGCATCTCCTCCTCCTTCGCGTTGCGCAGGGAGACGGAAAGCTCGCCCTTGCGTTCCTCGCGGGAGATGAGGCCCTGCTGAACCAGCATATCCCGGCGATGGCGGAAGGACTCGACGGCGATCTTACCAACGGATTCGATCTGCTTTGCCTCGTTGAGGGCTTTCTTCGCGGCGATGACGCGCGGATGCCGGGTGACGATCTCGGAAATCTGCCCCTCGGTGGACTTCTGCCCCGCCAGAGCTTTCCGGTCGCGCTCGCGGCGGGCAACCTCAGCTTCGGTATTCTCCAGCAGCATCTTCATCTTGTCGACCTGCATGGACGCCTGCGCGGCCAGAACGCCGTAGCTGGCGAACTGCGCCGCCTGCTCCATCATGGCCGACGACAAGTCGGCGTTGGAGTAGGCGAGATCGGTCTTGAGCTGGATCGGATCGATGTATTGGACGACCTTGATCGTCGGGACCTTGATGGGTTTCGGTTCAAGCTCGCTCACGGCGAGACTCCTTTCGTTTGTTCGTGCGATTGCTCATCTATAGCAATCTCATATTCCGGATCGTCGGGCGCATGACCCGTCGTGACCAGAACCGGGGGATGTCGCGTTCCCAAGACGGTGAGAATAACCGGCGCACCAGCGACGATCTCCGCAATCTCCTCCGGGTTCGGCAGCCAGGCCGTCATCATGGCCGGTGTTTCCGGTCCATCGACCGTGGTGTTGAGCACCACGTCCTTCAGGGGCAGGCCGAGATACCCCTGCGCTTTGCCCAGGACGCGCGTTGCGCCCTGAATACGTCCGATCTCCATGTTTTCTCCTATGGCAACAGATCGACAACCGAGTGGAAGACATCTTCCAGGTTCTTTTGCTTCTCGGGCGAAAAGTAGATTTCCCCGGGGTTGAAGCCGATGACGATGTTCGCATCCAGCTCCTTCGAGTAGACGACCTTGCCGGCGGCGTCGGACGCCTTGCCCTTGAAATCGGGGAAGAACTGGCGCACGACCGTCGAGCCGAGAAGCACGATCACCGGCGGCTTCAGAATCTCAATCTCGCGCTGGAGATATGGCGCATAGGTCGAGACTTCCTCGGCCGTGAGCTGCTTCTCCGCCTTCGTGCGCTTGACCAGCGCCGTCCAGTAGGCGTCCTCGCGCGCCAGGTCATGAACGCTCATAGCGTCGATCACCGCATTGACGGACTGGCTCCAGCCCATCATACCGACTTCCTCTTCCTGAGCCCCAGGGCAGTCCTGGATGAGCATGAAGCGTGCGCTCCGACCGAATGCTGGTTTGACCGGCATGCCATCGCTGGACCCGCCGGGACCGTGGCGCTCGCGATACTCGGCGGCGAGGACGCCGATGTCCTCCTTCGCCTCCTTGCCGTTGTCGAGGTCGCGATTGACCGGGACGTTGGCTGTGATCAGCCCAGGGATCAACTCGATCAGATCCCTGATCCTGGAGGGATCGGTCGCAGGAAGCGAGCCGACCTCGATGCGCGAGAACGCGCCGACCTTCTCCAGTGCGTCCTGGTGTTTGACGTTGCACTTGCGCTTTTCGACACGGGCCAAGAAGTCGGCCTTGTTCTTGAACGGGCCGCTCTTCCTCGCTTCGAGAATGGCGCCGGTGGTGTTGCCGGAAATTCCCTTGATGCGCTGGAAAGGAATAACCAGGCGCACGTCCGTCGCGATCTCGAACCTGTCGGTTGAAATGTTGATGTCGGGCATAGAGACGTCGATGCCGAAACGTGATGCGTCCTTGATGATGCCGGGGAGTTTGTCCTCGTCCATCAGCGAGAGCGCAGCGGCGAAGAACTCGACCGGATAGTTGGTCTTCAGCCACATCGACTGGTAGGAGATCAGCGTGTATTCGACTGAGTGGCTCTTGTTGAAGCCGTAGCCGGCGAAGCCTTCGATCTTGTCGAAAAGCTGGCCGGCCCATTCGGGTGTGCATCCGATCGTCGCGACGCAGCCGTCGACGAACTTGCCGCGCTCCTTCTTCATCTCCTCGGGCAACTTCTTGCCCATGATCTTGCGGAGCTTGTCAGCGTCGGGGGCAGAGTAGCCAGCGATGGCGCGCGCCACCTGCATGACCTGCTCCTGGTAGACCATGACGCCGAACGTCTCGCGCAGGATCGGCTCCATCAGGTGATGGTCGTATTCGATGGTCTCCAGCCCCTGCTTGCGCAGATAGAAGCTCTCCATCATCCCTGACTCCATCGGACCTGGGCGATAGAGAGCCGTGGCGGCGGTGATATCCTCGAAGGTGATCCCGCCGTCCTTGCCGAGCTGCTTCAAAAGCCCTCGCATGCCGCCGGATTCGAATTGGAAGACAGCGGTCGTGAGGCCGGCGGCGAAGTTGGCAAGCACCTGCTCGTCATCGAGCGGGATACGCATGAGATCCGGGCGCTTGCCGTGTCGCTCCTTGATGTATTCGGAGGCGAGATTGATCAGGTCGAGGGTGTTGAGACCCAAGATATCCATCTTGACCAGACCCTGATCCTCAACGATGCGCTTGTCCCAGTTGACCACCGTGCCTTCCTTGCGCCGTTCGATAACGGCCCGGTCCACCAGATCAACACCACCGACGATCACGCCGGCGGCGTGCTGGCCATAGTTGCGCATCGTGCCTTCGAGGCGGGTCATGACGCTCCACCATTCGGCATGTTTGTCACTGAATGCCTTGATCTCAGGCACCTGCGCCGCGCAGTCAGGGAGGGGAACGTTGGCGCCGTGCAGCTTCGGCACATATTTCGAGCAGACGTATTCCCGCTCCGGAAGACCCGCGACGCGCCCGACATCACGGATTGAGGAGGCGGCCGCGAGCGCCGAGAAGTTCGACACACCCGCTACGCGCGCCTGGCCGTATTTCGCAATCAGGTATTCGAAGATTTCATGCCGGCGCTGCGACATGAAGTCCAAGTCGGCGTCGGGCAAGTCGATACGGTCGGGGTTGATGAAGCGTTCGAACAGCAACCCGAACCGGATCGGGTCGCAGTCCGTGATGCCCATCAGGTAAGCGACCAGAGAACCACCGACACTGCCGCGCCCAGGGCCAACCAGGATGCCGTTTTGCTTTGCATAGCGGACGACATCCTGGACGAGAAGGAAGTAGCCCGAGAATTTGAGCTTCTGGAGGACCGAAAGCTCGTATTTGAGACGGTCCTTGTAGACGGTGGCGAGCTCCCCCTTTTCGGGAAGGTGGCCGAATGTTGGCTGCGCAAATCGTTCCGCCCAGCCCTTCTTGCATTCCGCGACCACGGCAGCGAATTCGTCCGACGCCATTTGCGGGAGCGTGACCTCTGCCTTGGACCACTGATAGCTGACTGCATCCACGAGTTCCTTTGTGTTCATGAGACCTTGCTTGAAGAGCAAGCCGGCGCTCGGATTGCCTCGATCGACAAAGCGCTTGGACGCCTTGCCGACTTCCTGCGCCAGCTCCTTGACGCCGACGACGTGAAAGTCCCGGTTGTGGGTGGATTTGTGCCAGGGATCCGACACCTTGTTGTTGTTGCAGATCGCGGCCATGATCTCGGCGGCGTCGGCCTCGCCCTCCTTGTAGAAGGCCGGGCGAACCACGAGCGGCTCGGCGCCGCGACCGATCGCCTCCACAGCCAGTTCGTTGAGACGAGCGAAATAGGGGGTGTCGATCGGCACGAGCGTCGCATAGGCGTGACCCAGCCGTGACATGATCTCCTGTTGGATCTCGGCGACATCGGGATGCGCCGTCAGGGGCTGGACATCGCCGAGCGTGATGCGCAGATCATCCTTGGTGAGATTGTCGAGTTCCGCGTAGAGATCGGCGAAGTCGAGGCGGGCGACGTAGTAGAAGCGGGGCTCCTCGTTCGCCAGCGACAGCAGCCGGAAGATCGCCTTCAGACCTTTCTCCGACATCACGTAGGCCGTGGCGTGATAGATCGGCTTGCCCTTCTTGTTCTTTTTGTCGGTCTTGTCGGCGCGCCAGGTGTGATCGTCAACGAGCCGGAGCCTCACGCCGACGATCGGCTTCAGGTCAGCCTTCTTGCAGCGGTTCGTGAAGTCGATCATGGAGGTGATCGTCATGGTGTCGGTAACGGCCACGGCCTTCTCGCCGTTCGCCTTCGCGCTTTCGACCAGGTGTTCGGTCTGCAGAATGCTTTCGCCAATGGAGAAATCGGTCCTGGCGGCCAAGATCGAGTGCATTTTCAACCCCTCTTCAAGACGGCGCCGGCTTCAGAGTCCGTAATGGCTCCGACATGCGCGAGCGCCTGGAATGCCATGCGCGCATGCGCATCAGCGGTGTTCTGCTGCCAGCCGAGTTTCTGGACGAATGCCTGGGCGAGCAGCGGGCGCGGCAAAGGACGCCCAAGGCGCAGGAGCAGGTGGCAGGCGATCTGCATGAAAGGCAGCTTGCCTTCGAACGGATTGACGCCCTGGGCGAGCTTCTCCGTGATGCGGAGTGAGGATGTGTCCAGCTTCTCAAGCAGACGACGCACCTTCACGGGCAGCACCATCATCGCAGGATCGGAGATGGGAGCGATCGCCGGCTTCAGCTTGGGGCCGCGCCGGGTGGTCTTGATGCCAAAGCGCTCGCGCAGCGCCGCCAGGTTCGTCTCGTGCAGGGGGTGGCATTGCGCGTTGAACGGACAGGCCCGGCAGATCGGGTTCTCGGGCTGGAACGCGAGAGCCGAACCAAAGCAGCCAGGGGAGAAATTCGGAACATCGGTCATCGTGACATCGCCTCGCAGACGCGCTCACCAAGGGCGCGCACTTCCTTCATGATCTCGGTGCGTTCGACATTTGAGGCGTCCATGAGATCGAAGATCATCCAGGTCGCCAGTCGGTTTGTTACGGGGCTGACGATGCCCATTTCCTCACGGGCATAGTCGGACTTCTTCTTCATTCGGATGACCTCATCCAGCAGCTCCTTCGGCTGCTCGCGCAGGAGCGTGATGAATAGCTTGGCGCGCGGCTTGAGCTTGCGGATCGCATACTGGAAGTGCTGATCTTCCTCGTAGCCGGTCGTGCCGGAGATGCTCTTGTCGGCCACGACGTCCGAGAGGGAAGCGCGATTGCCGGAGCCCTGATCGAGTTCGGCATCGAGCGACATCGAGACCACCTCGTCATGGCGGCGATCGATGTTCTTCTCGATCAGGCGATTGATGTGCAGGCGCATGCCGTTCTTCAGGTATGCCTGAAACGGCACGCCGATCTCAGCCTGATAGCTCTCCGATGCCTTGAACCACGCGATGCGGCACTCCTGCTGAATGTCTTCAATCGCGAAGGTGCGGCCGCTGTCTCCAGCGGCTCGCAGGCGGCGCATGACGCGCCAGGCGAAGGACTTGATCGACTTCTCGCTTTCGATGGGTTCGAGCAGTTTCATCAGCCGAACACCCGCTGCGCGAATTCCTCGACGGTCTTCTTGTCGACACGCGACAGGCGATTGGCGAAGGAGAGCTTGAGCCCCTGCTTCCAGTCGCCTCCGAAATACATGCCGAGGTCGGCGCTGTTGATCAGCTCGCGCGGCGAGACCGTCATGGAGATCTTGCCTTCCTTGAAGGCATCGCGCACGCTCTTGGCGAACTTGACGATCTTGCCGGCGGTCGGCTTGTCGATACCGGTCTTGGACACAAGGATCAGCTCCTCGGTCGCGGCCTCCATGTATTCGACCTCTTCAACGATCGGAAAGCGCGAGTAGTTGGCGGCGTTCTGGATCAGCGTGCCCTGGTAGAGCCCGGTCTCGTCGCCGACGCCGTTCGTATTGCCGGTCGCGCAGAAGCGGAAATCCGGGTGCGGCTTGATCACCCGAAACTCGGGCGGAGCGTCCTTGATGACGAGCGGCTTGCCTTCAAGCACCGGCTGGTAGACAGCCGTGACGGAGGGCATTGCGAAGTCGTATTCGTCGGCGCAGTAGACCCAGCCGTGAAGCATCGCCATCGGAAGCGGCCCGAGCTGAAACTCGGTGACGGTCTGCGGCTTGACGATCTTCACCTTCTCGCCGGTCGGGTTGAGCACCTCTTCCTCGACGAACTTGGTGCGCACGACATACTGGCCGAGGATATGCGCTTCCTCGGTGTTGATCGTGTGCTGAACGCGGCTGAAGGGACGACCCGTGCGCGCGCAGACCTGTTCGAGGACCGTCGTCTTGCCTGTCCCGTGGAAGCCCCAGAGATAGACGGGCTTGTTGATCTCGAAACCGATGATGACCTTCTTCACCAGGTCAATGTTGAACACGTAGTCGGGATCGACCTGCTGGACGTAGGGCTGCGCCTCATCGTCGGCATCAAGGATCACCTGGATCTCGATCGGATTGCCGATCGAGGAGCGCGCAGCACGCGCATCGCCGAAACCGAACACCTCATGCAGATAGTGCTTCTTGGCGTTGGTCACGATGCCGCCAGCTCCGGCGGCCGACTGCGCCTTTGCTGCACGCGACTGAGCGAGCGCCTGCGTGGCCTTCTCGGACAGGATGGGCGCATCGGGATATTCCTTCTGGTAGCGCTCGATCGTCCAGTCGGGATGGTTATCGCGCAGGTGGACCTGGATTGAATGAGTTCGGGCGCCGTCAATTTGGCAGATAATTTTCCCGTCAGCGGCGTCAGCCATCTATCGTTTCCTTCTCTCTCTGAAATGCGCGTTCGCGCTTCACATAACTAATTACTTACTCAGAACGACGACGGGACGCAAGTAATTACTTACTTACCCGTCGCAGTGCCGTTGATCAGTTCGTGAGGATCTTTTTCAGCTCCTGCATGACCTGCGTCGGCAGATCCTCGATCCTCTGGAGCACGATATGGTTGGTGTAGAAGCGGCGGACTGCAGCATCCATGATGCCGATACCGACGAGATCGATACCGAGCTTCTCCAGCTTTTCGACCGTCTGTTTCAGATGGCCGGCGGCGTTCGCTGCGCCGGAGGGCTGACCGTCCGACAGGACAAGCATGACCTTGCGCTTCTCACGACGCTTGAGCAGGCGGATGGCAGCGTATTCGAGGGACTCGCCGTCGACGTTTGTCACCATGCCTCGCTGCGCGTTCGCCATGTATGCGATGCGCTGCTTCACCGTCGCGTTGATCCGCTCGTCAAAGTCCTTGTAGATCGGCATGACGATCGGCGAGACACGATGGAAGCTGAGCCCCTTGGCACGAGCATCCGAAATCTCCCGGTTCATCTCCTGCTGGCTCGTGCGCGAACCCTTGCCTCGATGATCCCCGGTGGTGAAGCCAATGACTTCGCTGGCGATGTTGACGCGCTCCAGCGTCGATGACAGCGCGTAGCCCGCAACCATCGCCGTGACGATCTTGACGCCACCCATCGAGCCAGAATTGTCGATCAGCAGCGAGACGGCCGTGTCCTTCGACTTGTGCTCCTGCTTACGATTGAAAAGGCGATCGTCGTTAGTAACGATGCGATGCAGAGCAGGGGAGTGGAGTCGACCCGAGCGATAGCCGGGCACCTTCACCACATGCGACTGCGAAGCCATCATACGCTCGATGTCCTTCGACATCCGGCCAGTCATGGCGCGCGCCTTCTCTTCCAGGTCCGGCACCCACTGATCGTGGATCTCCGGCACCTTCAGTGGCTCGATCCGGTCGAACTCGCGGGTAAACACATTGTAGTCGTTGTCGGCGAGCAGATCGACAGCCTCGTTGGCGATCAGGATCGCGATCTGGCTCGACAGGTCTGCCTTCTCGAAGGCATTGTCATCGAAGTCGAACAGGCTCTTGCCCAGACCGTTTCCAACGCCGCCGCCGGAGCCGTTATCCTCGTCATCAGCCTCTCCGACCTCACCCGCCTCGTGATCGTCAGTCTGGATGGCTAGACGATCCTTGCTTTCCTTCTCGCCAGGCCGTTTGCCATCATCGTCTTCGTCGGCCTCGGTCGCGCCGGGCTTGCCATCCTCGTCAGAATCCTCCTCGTCCTGACCCGACGCATCCTCTCCGTCGTCGTCTCCGCCGTCAGAAGCTTCGGCCGCCTCCTCGGAGCCGTCGTCAGCGTCGCCATCATCATCTTCCTGGCCGCCGTCGTGTTCGCCGTCCTGGTCTTCACCATCGTTCCCGTCGTGAAGATCATCATCTGGGTCGCCTTCGCCCCCGTCGTCATTCTCCTCGGCCTCATCACCCCCAGAGCCCTCATCTTCATCCTTCTCAGGATCTTCGTCTTCGGCTCCTTCTTCATCGCTATCCCGATCGCCATCGCCTTCAGCGTCATCAGACCCCTCGCCATCACCGGCAGTGTCGTCATCCGCATCTTCCTCGGCGCCGTCGCCCTGTTCAGGCTCCTCTTCATCGCTCTCATCCTTTTCACCTTCGCCAGCGTCACCCGGCTCGTCTTCACCGCTGTCCTGGTGATCGCGCTCGCCGTCACCGTCGCCTTCGCCAGCCTCCTTCTCGGGCTTGTCCTGGGACTCACCATCGGACTGCTGCTGGTCCTCGCCGGAGCTGTGGTTGTTGTTGTCGCTCGCGTCGGGATCACCATCGCCACCTCCACCAGGCTGCGGCGGAGGATCGAGATATTCGAACGCGCTCGCTTTGACCGCCTGGCCGTGTTCGGTCTTGACCTCGACGTCAACGAAGCCTGCGGCGTGCGGCGGGGTTTCCACGACGATCTTGCGGCCGCTGGCATGCGCGACAATCTTGGCGAGCGAGCCGCCGAACTTAACCCATTCGAGGTCGACGAAGTTGGTGCCGTGGATCTCGACGGGATCTCCGCCTGGCGTATGACCCTGGTTGGGCTCGACCTTCGTGATGGTCGGCGGCGGCACGATGGGATGCAGGATACCGTCCAGAATCCGGGCGATCTCAAGCGTCTCTTTGGTGGTCCGGACCTTCGGCAGATCCTTCTTCACCTTCGCCGGCAGACGATCGAGCAGCTCCTTGACGTATTTGTTGCCCCAGAGCTTCTCGTCATCCATGTAGTCCTGGAACTCGGTATGACCGGCGAGGGCGCGCATGACGGCGACCAGGAGGTAGCTGAACGCCTCCTTCTCGTCTTTGGCCGACGCGACGGCCGGCTTGGTGATCTTGGCGATGAAGTGCCGGCGCAGGTCGGCGATGTTCTTCTTCGAACCGGGGAAGATGCGCTCCATCTCCCGCTCGATCATCGTATCCTCGATGATGTTGTGATAGGTGCGCAGACGCTGCACCTTCTTCTCCATCATCTGCTGAGACGTGACGCGATAGCCCGCGACCCAATCCCAATCAGTGATCAGGACGTGGCCGACTTCGTGGTCAATGAAGCCCTGGATCGCGCGGATGAAGCCTGCGTCGGCGGTATCCGGGATGTTCGGGATGTTGATTCGAACGGGCTTGCGCGTCTTGGGGTCGGCGATCACGTATGCGTCGGCGCCGCGCTGCGTCACCGTAAGACCCTTGCCGGTGAGCATCGGCACGAGCTTCGTGACCACTTCACGAAGCTCAATAATCTCACGGTTCATGTCTCTCTCCTACGTCTAAGTAACTAGTGACTTAGAATTACAGCTATGAAGAAAGGACTTCAAATGGGGTCAGAAGGTAAGACTGACCGAAGGCCGGGATGACAACGAAGATGTTGCCGTATTCGGGATGTTCACCTTGATAGATCGTGACCGATCCCCCATCCGTCTTCTGGATATTACTAAGCAGGTCTGCGGTGGCCTCGGCGTCTTCCTGAGCCAGCGCGATGATATTCTTGGAGGTGTTGTTCACTTGTTGGACCCTTTGTCGATGCGCCATCCTGGCGCATACTCCTCAGTAAGTTATTACTTATTACCCCAGGCATTTTAAAACCGGCCACGGGTGGCCGGTTCGTTGCCGACTTACTGCTTACCGTTGTGCTTGGCAACCACCTTTGCGAGATCCTCACGGAAATCGCCGGTCAAGCGCGGATCGGTATTGCCCGAATGTTCTCGAATAACATCCAGGATCTCTTTTTCGTTCTCGGTCACGGCCGACTTGAAGAGCGGCATCAGCTCCTTCAGGACGGCATCATCGAAGAACTGGCTCAGAGCCAGCCGAAAGAGATAGGCTGGATCTACATCGAGCGCCTTTGCCATGGCAGGCACACGGTCTAGCGCCAGCTTGGAGCGCCCCGACTTCAGCATAGATATAAAATTGGCATTGTTGAAACCGGCCTCATTGGCGATTTCCATCTGCGACTTCCGGCTTTGAAGCTCGTAGATCCTCTTATTGAGGAACTGCTGAAGCGTCGACTGAGCCGATGAGACGGTGCTCATTTCATTCGTTCCCTTCTAGTCTCTCTCTTGCGTTGCGATAACTACGCTATAGCGCTTTAACGCTGGGGTGTGTGCTTTTCGAGTCGTCATCTATTGGGTTCTTTCGGTTGATCATAGCGAGAATAATAAGTCAACGCCTACTTATCTGACGTGAGCCAAATTCCCCTGCTTGTTGCGATGTTCCATAAGAAGTCTTACGCCATTTCGGGCGTTTTCAGGCCGGGACGGTTACTCGGCACCTCTTGCCAAATCACCTAGAATCGGAGTTACTCGCGACCATCACTGATTTGCATGCAGGAGATTCGTGTGTCTGCCGACAAAGTTTTGAGATTGCGTGAGCGCCGTCGGGCGATCGGCCTGAAGGAAACGACCGTTTGGCTGACACAGGAAGCTGACCAGACCATTTCAGAATTAGTTGCGTCCAAAGGGCTGCGGAATCGTTCCGAGGCCGTTCAGTATGCGTTGAGCCGGATCGCCTCGTCCGAGGAAGTCCAAACCACTAACTGACGTAGGAATAGAAAAAGCCCCAAGGCTGGAACCAAGGGGCTTTTTGGAAACTCATACCGGCGGCTGCGCGGCATGTGATTCGGGTCTCGACAGCTCGTTTCTCCCACCAAAAGCCGCCGGAGTCAACGACGAATCACCGATTCGGCGAATGAGGCTCCTTGCGCTTAGGAAGAGAGAAATGCAGACGGTTAACACCGGCTGGCGAAGGCCTGCGCGCTTCGTTCAGCCACCGGAGCCTGCGCCCGAGACGGGCGCAACCGAACTATTCGCAGCGGCGCGACTTGCCGTCAAAGCACTCCGCCTCCGACCGGGGGCAAGGTTCGTCCTTGACCAGCTCGTCGGCTGCTACGGCGGCGAGACGATTGGCGGCCGTTACCTGGTTTGGCCGGCGAACGAGTTCCTCATGGAGCGGACAGGGTTGTCAGAGCGTGGCGTGCGCTACGCGATCAGGTCGCTTCTTGATGACGGCGTGATCAGCTCGAAGGAGTCAGCCAACGGCAAGCGCTTTGCAATCCGCTCCAAGAACGGACAGATACGCGATGCCTACGGCCTCGATCTCTCCCCTTTGCTTTTCCGCCTCGACGAGTTCAAGGAGCGCTGCGAGGAGATCCAGGACGCGCGCGAGCTTCGCCGGCGGCATTTCGATGAGATCACTATTTGCCGGCGCGACACTATGGAGTTGATCAACGCCATGACCGACGCAGACGACCTCCAGAGCGAATTCGATCGCCTTGTGTCCCTCACACCTCGTCGGGACAGCTTCGCGAGCCCTGACGCTTCTCTGGCGTCTTGGCGCACGCTCCATGAAGTGACGAAAGAGAGATATGATACCGCCTGTGGGGGCAATAACAGCCGTCTCATTGAAAACAACAAAGATACCCCTGACCAGTCTTGTCAAACGGCTTCGAAAAATGGTGTGGCGAAACTCGCGCTTAGTGATCTGACGGCAGTCTGCCCGGATGCGATGGACTATATGGAGGCGCCGCGAACCGAGCGCGATCTGGTAAACGGCGCCGGCCGGCTGCGCGGATCCGTCGGGGTGCATGAAAGCGCCTGGTTCGAGGCGATCGAGAAGCTTGGGCCGGTCGCGGCCGGCGCGACATTCTTTATCTGCCTGCAACACTACGAGGATGATCGAAAACGCAAGAACGCAATTCGGAACTTCGGCGGGTTCTTCCGCGCATTCGTGCGGCGCGTGGCCGACAAGCAGATAGACCTGGTGGAGGAAATTCGCGGGATGCGCCGACGACGCGCGCACTAGGCAAGAAAAAAGGGGCGCATCGAGCGCCCCTTCGAGAGAGAAAGAGGTGCATTGACCCAAGCACCAGGGGAACTGATTCCTCTGTTATAGCAAAAACTTAATCGGTTACGCCGCTTTCTTCTCCTTGTCCTCTATCTCGCCCGCCTTGTCGTCGCGGAAGCGCTTGAAGCGGGGGTGTCGCAGCGAGCCGTCGGGCGTGACTTCGTGATATTCGACCTCGATCAAGCGCTTGAGGAGCTCCAACTCGCCGTCATAGACCGGAGGATTGTCCATGCGTGTCTCGTCGCGAAGCCACAGATCCCAGAGTTCGGCGCGCTCTTTGTCCGAGAAGCCGCCGCCAACGCGCACCTCGACGCCGTTGCGATCGACAATCAGGCCGCCGAGGCAGGTTTCGTATTTGGTGCCGGGCTCACCGGGGAACGCACCGACAACCGGGAGATCTTCGGTTTCCTCGGCCTTGATCTTGAGCCAGCCGTAGGACTTCTTCTTGTCGTAAAGCCCCTGCGGATCCTTGACCATCGCACCTTCGAGGCCGCGCGCCTGGAATTTGGTGTAGAGATCGTGGATTTCCTTGTGGCTGTTGACCAGGTAGCGCGGCGTCTTGGTGATGATCGTCTCGTCAGCATACCCGACGAGCTGTTCCACCAGTTCACGCCGCTTCATGTAAACCTGACCGACCGAGCCCGTCGCGTCAAAGTCGGCGAAGGTCATGAAGTCGAAGACGTGGAACCGTGCGCCATCGGCCGTTTCGCTCTTGCGACGGAGCGCGCCAGCTTCGGCGAAGCTGTCATTCACGACCATTTCGCCGTCGACCATGAAATTCAGGCTCGAACGAGCGTAGCTTCCCAGATGACCCGGCTTCGTGCTGAGCGTCGTCATGAGTTCCAGATTGTTCGACTCGGCGACCGCCTTCAGCGCCATCTGGATCATCGGTTCGACCAAGTGTTCGGCCGCCGGCGCGCGCTTGCCGGACCGGGTGAAGAAGCCGCCGGATCCGTCGCGGCACAGGAATGTGAAGCGATAGCCATCGAGCTTAGGTTCGACCACCTGGGGCCAGGTCTTGATGCGCTTTTCCTCGTAGTGATGGGCGCGCATCACGGCAAAGACCGGGATCAGGCCAGGCATGACCTTCTGGATGGTGGATTCGGCGATGCCGCAGCGCAGATCCTTGTTGAGGATGCGCCAAAGCAGCTCGTTGGCCGTCTCGTCCGACGCCTTCAGGCAGGCCGTCACAACATCGGCGGCTGCATTGCCGGTCAGCTCGCGTTGCGCCAGCTTCGTGAGCACGCTTTCGATGCCATCGATGTCGAAGGCGATCTTCTCGCCGAGGTTCGAGGCATGACGGGTCGGCTTGATCCCGTAGGTGATGAACGGGTCATAGGACCACTTCACGATAAACTTGCCGATGTCGGTGGCCAGGAGCTGCGCGAGCAACTCCTCTTTGCCGTTGCGCGACCCTTCAGCCGCAATCTTCTCGATGAGGTCGAGAGCCTGTGTCGCATCCATAGGTAATCACTTCCTTATGCGTTGATCGCAGCGGCAAGGTTGCCGGTTGCGGCTGCTTCGTTGATGGCGGCTGCCGCCGGGGTGGTGATCTCAGGCGCCTTGACGACCTTGCGAGCGCGCGTGACCGAGGCAGAGCCGTGCTCGAAAGGTTTGCCCTGGCGGGTGGACTCGCCCGGCGCTGAGCGAAGCTGCTCATCGATCCGCTGGTTGGCAGTCACCAGCAAAAGCCGCTCGTTCTCGGGCACGCGATAATCGTTGAGCACCGACTCACGCATCATGACGGGGCGGATGCGCTCCAGGATCGGCTTCATGAGCTTGCCATCCTTCGGCGTCGACGAGCCGTGGTGGTCATTCGTCCAGTTCTTGTCGAAGCAGTATTTGCGGACCATTTCGGCGGCGGGGCACTTGTTGCAGTGCATTGCAGCCTGACAGCCGCGCCGGACGTCGATCTGCTCACCGCGCCAAACCTTGTCGCGGAGCTGAACACACGCACCCATGCGCGTCTTCGCGCCGAAAAGCGGGCAGGTGAATGAAAATTGGTTCGTATCGCTGAGGGATTCGTAAAGGGTGGGCATCAAAACCTCCCAAATTTGGGGTTGTCGGGGTAGTCGAGCTTGAGGCGGTTCTCGATTGTGTTCCGCTTCGCATGAGCGCGTCGGATGATGACGCGCATCCGAGCCTCGATGACCCGCTGTCTGTTGCTCGTTAGGTGCGAGCTGCCGGCTACCGAGTTGACCTGTGCCCACTGGAAGAGGTCTTCCAGATCATGGCGCGCCATCACCACGTCGACCATTTTCGGAACATAGTCCGGCGGGTCGAATAGATTTTCGGTAACGTCCTGCCGGAGAAATTGCAGAAAGTCTTCCATCAGAACCGCCCGAACTTCGGGTTCTGCTTCATCTCCGCCAGCTCGGCTTCCTTTCGAGCAGCCTCGGCGCGTGCAACAACATCCGGATCGATGGTGACATGCCGCGTGGCGTTTCCGATGAAGTTGTCGTCGTCATCTCGGTTGCTCTCGGGCTCGCGCATGCCGGTCGTGTCGTAGGTAGGATCGAGATGCTGAACGTTTGCGGGGCCGATCTTCGGAAACACCGTGCGCCCGACGACGAACGGGAAAGCCTCGCGCTTCTCGATCTGGAGCGTCTTGCTGTCCGTGATGCGGTAGCCTTTGCTGCCAGACTGACGGTGGTCCAGCTCCTTCTGGTAGTCCACCTCCGCTTCAAGCTGGCTGGCAAACTTCTTGACTCTCACCTGTCCCGTAGCGCCTTTGGCGCCCCAGCGACGAATGACGATCGCCCTTCCCTGCGCGTTCACGACGAGGGTGAGGAAATAGTCCTTCGTTCCGCCCTTATGGGACAAAGATGCTTTCGCAACTTCCATAGGATATTCAGACATCGCTCTTCTCTCTCTTTGCGCTTTCGCGCTTCTCTCAAATCTCACTATAGCGAGATCAGAAAGGGTCGCTAACTAATTGCTTACTTACCCGAGCGGGCAGCGTATGGATTTCGCAAGCGCCACTGGATATCGAGGGCCGGCGTCCAGACCTTCGCATCCTGATATGCCCGGACAACCACCTCCGGGAGAACTTCGTTCGGATCTTTCCCTGGCGGAAGCAGCGCGATCTTCACGACGAGACCGATACCAGCGAGCAGTTTCGCTGCATTCAGCGCCGAGACGAGCGCCATTTCCTCGCCATCCCACATGATCGTGACCTGCTTGACACCCCTCGCCTTCAGCTTGCCGAACCTTCCGAGCTGGTCGTTGCCGTCCATGGCGCCGTAGCTCAGATGCTTGCCGAATGATCCGACCGGGATGACGTGCCGGAGCGCCACCTCACTGTCGAAGGCGATCTTCATGGCGGCGACGTCGAAGAACCCTTCTCCCATTGCCACCTCGGCGGTGGCGTGGACGTTCTGTCCGTTGAGCAGGAACCGGCCAGTGCCAGGCAGCATCTTCGGGAACAGGTATTTGCGCTCGGTGAGACCAAGCTCCTTCTGCTCCACCGTGAGCGGCGGCGCCAGCGACCGGCCCTGGAACGTGACAAGCTGACCGTCCAGGTCATAGACCGGGATGATCACGCGATTGTCGAAGGGATGGCGCTTCTTTTCGCCCTCTTCCTCAAATTCCCACCAGCCGAACTCGCAGTAGCGGAGCGCGAAGTATTTGGCGTAGTCGGCCGTGATGCCGCGCTGCTCCAGATACTGCAGATTGGAGCCGTCTTCCGTCGGTAGCTCCATGCTGTAGGGAAGCCTCACGTCGCCGTGTTCGACGGCCGCAACCGCCTGGCGCTTTGGCCGCCAGCCCTGCTCCTTGAGAATTTCCTGCGCCATATCGAAGGCTTCGCGCCATTCGAGCTGGAAATGCTCCTTCACGAATTTCATCTTCGTGTAGGGGAAGTTGCACACGAAGCAGTTTCCAACGCCCGAGTCAGCGTTGAGATAGACACGCCAGCGACTGTCGCCGCACGCCGCGCAGTGTTTGGCATTGATCTGCATGCCCGATGTGCCGCGCGAGAGCTTGTAGGGAAGGCTCTCGCGTTCGAAGAGGAACTCCAGATCCAGTTCCTTCGAGATTTCCTCGGCTTCAACCCTCATGGCTATTCCCGCGCAATAATCTTGTTGAGGAATTGCATCTTCTGGCGGTTCTGGCGGATGCGCAGCGAGAACCCATCTTCGGTGTTGCGCGAAAGAGCCCAATACAAGCGCGCTTCGCCGGCGGCCTTTTCCGCATCGGTCGCGTTGATGCCGATCAGAATGTCAACGGTTCGAGCCTTGTTCCAGTCGTCGCCGACGTCAGTCGCCTTGGCGGTCGCAGCTTTGGCGCCGTCACGGTTCGTCTGGGTGGCCGTGAGCAAAGCCGCGTCGAATTCGTGGGCGATGGCGCGGAGATCGATATAGATCGTGCGCAGGTTTTCCTGGAGGTTGTCCGAGCGATACTCGGAGGCCATGATGTCGGCGTAGTCGACCGTGATCAGATCGAAGATGATGCCGTCGTTGCGATACTCCTCGATGATCCGGTGGAGCTGAGACGGCTTCAAGGTGCCGGACGCGAAATCCCGCATCTTGAAGGCGCCAGACTTTGCCTCCATTGCCTGGATCTTCGCTTTCACGGTAGCGGGATCGACCGCCAGATCCTTGATCATGGTGTCGGAGAGCGCGGCGTCGATACGCTCGGCGATGATCCACGAGGCGACTTCGCACGACCCGTAGAAGGCGTTGAAGCCGGCCAGGGAGGCGTTCTTGGTAAAGTCACCAAGGCCGAGCGATTTACCTGCCTTCGCAGCGCCCATGAGGCACGACAGCTCACGGCGACCCCATCCGGCGTGGAAGAGATAGGCATCCATGCCGGTGTAGCCTGTCGTGATGCCACGCTTGACTAGGCGGCCTGCCTTGATGTCTTCGCGCCGGATGGTCCGGCTATCGATTTCCTTCCAGTAGTCGTAGTCCTGGCTGTCCACCGAAGCGCCGACCGACAGCGCGCCCTTCATCAGCTTCTCGATGGACTTCCAGTCCTTTTTTTCGAGAGCCGGAAGTGACGCCATGATCGCCTGCTCGACAGCCTGGTGACGAGCGAAGTCCTTCACCTTGTCGAGGACGTAATTCGAGTTGCTGAGGTCGACGTTCTTGCCGAGCGCGCCCTTTACGACAGCGACCACATCGTCCTTCATGTCGGGACGAATGCGTTTGGCGGCGAAGGCATCCTTGAGCAGTGTCGGAATGATGCGGGGATCCGGCGCGGCCTTGTAGGTCTTCAGGTGCTCCTGAACCATGTTCACGACGGCGCCGGAGGCAGCTTCGGTGAAATACTCCGCCTTGATCAGATCCTTGGTGCGCATGGCGAACTGTGTGTCGCGCATGAACAGCGAGACGATCTTCTGCTGGAAGGCGCCATCGAACTCGTAGGACTGCTGCTCAAGAACCTCCTCGCTCACGCCAACACCTCGAAGGAAGTAAGCGCTGACTTAAACACTACGACAGCAGAAAGCGCGCCCGAGGGGCTCTGAACTTCGACCTTGACTGTGAACTGATCGGCGGCGAGCACCTTACCCTCGATATTCGGCATCGGCGCGCGCATCAGGCGAATCTTCTTGCCGATTGCGGCCGTGAGATCGTCCTGATGGCTCCAGGACTTGGGTCTGGACTCCTTCAGGGTGATGGTCTTTTTCTTGTTGGGACGGAAGCCGTCCTCGCGACGGCCACTATGATGATGGGACTGCATTTTCTGCTTTCTCTCGATTGCGCTATTTCGTGATATAGCGAAATAGCGAAGGGTTAATGCATATACGTTCGGGCGATCTCGAAGACCCCCTCCTCGACCCGTCCTTTGATTTTCTCGACCGGGAGAAGGTCTTCGTTGACGAAACGTCCCAGCATTTCGCCTGGGTTGGCGCGGAGCCCCGCCTGTTTGAACAGCCACTCGTGGTAGTCGTTCTGCTGCGGTAGATTCTGGTAGTTCTCGATCAGGTAGGCTGGATGATCGCTCGTGTAGAGCCGCGCCGCCTGAAGCTCAGGCCATCGCTGCTGCACGCGATCAACCACCATGTCGCTGTAGAGGTGCTGCGGCTGCGGCAGGTAGGGGCGGTTCCAGTAACGCAGCCGGTATTCGAACGCGAGGTCGAGATAGACCTCGTAGGGCATGCCCAACATGTCGGCCATCTGCCGGCCGTGCCAGCAAGCGGTAAAGTGGCTCTTGGCTTTCTTGTGCGTGGAGCTTTCAGGCGCATCCAGCCCGCCAAAGATCTCGTCGATGGAGATCGTTCGAACGTATTTCGCTGCGTTGTGGTCCATGTTCACCGCGTAGTGCCGGCGGTAGACGCCATCATATGCCTGAATGTAGAGGCGGGTGGCGGCGAGCGGTGTCAGATGGCGGTAGTCGAACCACTTGGATGCGAACAGATCAGTCTCGAACTGGAGCGTCTTCTGGTTCTGGATGAAACGGTGGGCGACGATATCGTCTTCAAGCGGCGAATGCCTGATTTCGAGATCGCCACCCATCGTCATTTCGTTCTGCTGCATCATACTCATTGGACCATGTGTTTCTGTGACGACGACGATATAGCAGAACTCAGTAGGCGATTACTTAGGTTTCGGCCCCTCGTAAGCTTCGACGATATCCTGGCAAAGGCCGGAGCGGACGATCTCGCTGCGCCCGAAGGTGATCACGGAGACCTGGCTGTGGTTGCCGATCCGCCGAATAGCATCTTCCAGGCCGGACGATCCGCCGATCTTCTCATCGATCTGCGAGGTATCGCCGTTGACGATGAACTTGGCGTTCTCGCCGATACGGGTCAGCAGCGCCTTGAACTCGGATTTGGTGGCATTCTGCATTTCGTCGGCGAGCACCCAGGCGTCCTTCAGGGTGCGACCGCGAATGAACGCCAGAGGCACCGGCTCGATGACGCCGGCCTTCAGGCAGTATTCGTAATGACCGGAGCCGAGCGCCTCGCAGAATGCTTCCTTGAGCGGAATCAGGTAGGGCGCAAACTTCTCGTCCAGCTCACCAGGGAGAAAGCCCATGCCCTCGCCCACCTCGATCGCCGGGCGGGTCACGTAAATCTTCCTGATCAGCCCTGCCTTGTAAGCCTCGGCGGCCTTCTGAACGGCATACCAGGTCTTGCCCGTGCCAGCCGGTCCCTGGCCGAAGATGATGTCCTTGCTTGCGATGGCGACGTCGTAACGCTTCTGCCCAGCGGTAAGCGGCTTCACAGGTTCACGGCGAACGGGCGTCGGCGCCTGGGGAAGGGATCGATCGACGGAAGCGATCAGCTTGGAGTGGTCACGCGAAGAGGCGCGCACGTCGCGACGGGTTTGGCGGGCGACGGACTTCTTGGGCTTGGACATTTTCCGAGGGCTCCAGTGGAGAGTATGAACTACCCAGATACTTTACCGGATTCCCTCTGAGTAAGTAAGTGCTGACGTATTTGATTCAGTCGCTTTTCGACCTAAAGCGCTGAGCCCCACATCCAGAGGTCATCGAGCTGCTGCGCTGGAATATTGAGCGCGTTTGCGAGATCAACCACGGCATAGTGCAGCCGCTCGAAGGTCGTGGATTCCATCAATTCAACCATCAGCGTCGCCTTTTCCACATCGGACACATCCAGCGCCTCGATCGTGCTCGCGACCAGGGCCTTCGTGACGCCGATATTTGCAGCGGCGAGCCAGAACTGCCGGGACGTGAGAAGCGGAAACGTGGCGCGCATCTCCTCTACGGTCGGCGGAACGTAGGGGACCACCTGATACGAGCCTTCGTTTTCGACAAGCCACTCGCGAATGGTCGGGTTCAGACCGAACATGTCCTCGGGGCGGCTGCAATACTCACAGTCGTAGGTAAATCCATCACGGTCAGTGATATTGCAGTCCAAAAGATAGACACCATTCTCGGGTGTCGCCTTGACCGATGCAACTGAGTTTAGTGCCAGCATTATGCAGTCCTCTCAAAAAGCTGGACGGCGATCGGGTCAACCTGGGTAATACCCCGACAGCGCCACGTTCCCGCAAGAGCGTTTCCGGCAAGACCTGAATTTGAAGAGCAATACTCAATTGCAGTGCCGGAAACGAGATTTAGTGCTCTAGAGGCGTTCCGCTCGGACCAGCCACCTGGATTAAGGCGGGCCGCAATCGTATGTCCGATCGGGAAATTGGTGTCGCCGTTACCAGCACCCTGATGAACTTGGGCAAACGCCGAAGGCGCAAGTCCACCAACTGTATCAGCGTTTCCTGCATTGTTGGCATAGGCGACGTTGAAGTTCGACGGATTGTAAACATACATGTTCGTCCCGTCAGTGCCGCCCCACAACCAAGTCGGCTGGCCGCCCTGTCCGGACCAGTTGAAGTTCAGATCTCCGCCGCCTACACGACGCGGATATGCTCGGTTAGCCGTTCCGGCGTTACCGGAGATGTTGATGCCATAGGTGCCGCCATCATTCTTGACGCGTGCGTTGAGAGCCTCCCAGAGCGAGGCGCCGAAGGCAGTGGCCATTCCACCGGTAAAGGCGATATTGCCATCGGTCGTGATGTAGGTGCCAGCCGAACCTACATACAGATCGCCGGCAGAATGAACATAGCCATCTACATAGAAGCGGCCATCGGACTCGCGATAATTCAGCGATCGGACATAGGCGCCGGAACTGTTGTAGAGGTTCCAGTGCATGCCCGGCGTGGTGGCATTGTGATAGGTCAAACCGCGATTGACGCCATTCAGACGGTGCCAAACGTGGGAATTGCCCGTGCTATCGACACGGATCTCGGTGGTGAACGTCTTCGAGCCCATCGCGGTCGGCAGCCGAGCGTCGGCCACCGTGCCGGTCGAGATATTCGAGCCGTTCAGGCCGGTGAGCCCACCACCAGCACCAGCAATACCGGAAGCCGAGATCGTAACTCGGTTCGTGCCGCCCGTAGAAAAGCCGATCTGGTCGGCAGCCGGGAACCAGATGCCGGTGTTGAGGTCGGCGGCGTTCGTGAAGGACGGGGCAGCGGCCGTGTCGCTGTTGGTCCCGTAGAAGCGGGCGAAGTCGATATTGCCCGTTCCCGTGAGGCTCCCGCTAACCGTGCCACCAGTGGTATTGAGTTTGCCGTTGAGCGTCGTCTGAAGATTGGCGATGTCGGCGATAGCGTGGCCGTGGCCGACGAGCGCTGTCTCCACCCAACCATACCAGGTCGTCTGATACTTGCAGCGTGTATAGACCTTGCCGGTCGAATAGGCCTGATACGACTGGTAGACCATGCTACCGCCCGCCGTAACGGTCAGCATGCCAGCCAGGCCGACGGGATAATTCGCGCCCGCTGTTGCGCTTGCGTTCGCGGCCTGATGCCAAAGACCCGGCGTAATGTAGTTATCAAGATCCTCGGCAGATCCGAGGTTGCCGTTGGTCACGAAGGCGAACTTGTCGATCGCCTGCTTGACGCGCTGGGCGGTCCAGATGCGCGAGGTCGTCGCCGTGCCCGCCTCGGCCTCGGCTTGGGGAACCACGCTGAGCGCCGCTTGCTTTCCATCGAGAGTGGTCTGGAGATTGGTCACATCGGCGATCGGGTGCACATGTGCCAGCGGCGTGCGCGCATTCGACAGGCGCGTGTCATCGGCGCGAACGATTTGAGTGGTCGAGCTGGCGCCGGACGCCGCAACCGGAAGATCGCCAATCGCGTGAGCATGAGCGAAATCGGTGATCTGCGCCTTGGTGTGAACGTGGCCGACGGTCGAATACAGCGTGTCGAAGTAGGACTTCAGAACAGCCTTGATACGAAGCCAGGTCGTGCGTTTGATCGCGCTCCCGCTGGCGCTGTCGAGCAGCGCAAGGGAGTCACCATCAACCGGGGTGTCCTTCAGGGGCGCGTTGGCAAGCTCGACCTGCGTGTGGTCGCCGAGATCCAGGGTGTCGAGCTTGGTCTTGTCGGCGGCCGACATGAAGCCAGCGACGCTCTGTGTGGCAGCGGCATGCAGCGCGCCTCCGCCTCGGTTGCCGTGCGAGGTGTCGTTGAAGCGCGCGCCTGGAAGCGTGCCGGTGGTCAGGTTGCCGGCGTTGTTCGCGCCGATGTTGGCGCGCGCAGCGGCGGTATCGGCCACGTCCGCGAGGTTCTGGCTCTTGGCGAGCTTGCCGGCGATTGCCGAGGTCATCGTTGTGGCGAAGTTCGGATCATTTCCGAGCGCCTGGGCGATCTCGGCCAGCGTGTCGAGCGTGGCACCGGCGCCATTGACCAACGCGTTGACGGCGGCCTGGATCTGCGCAGCCATCTCGGGTTCGGTCACGCCGATGTTCGACCATACAGAGCCGCTGTAGAAGCGCAGACGACCGGATGTCGAGTTGACGTAGACCTCGCCGCCGGTGAGCGCGTTGCCGTTCAGATCAACAGCCGGATCGTTTGCCTGAAGGCCAAGGAACGAGCCGCGAAGGTGCTCCAGAATGTCTTCCGCGCCCTGTTCTGCAGCGTTGGCGGCCTGGGCGCTGTTTGCCGCAGCGGTCGCGCTGCCCGCCGCATCCTGTTTGGATGCGAGTGCGTTTGCGGCGCTCGTGGCGGCGTTGGCGGCCGACGTCGAGGCCGACGTGGCGTGCGTGTTCGCAGTATCCCGAGCGGTTTCAGCTCCGGTGCGCGCGGTTTGCGCCTGCGTGCGCGCTGTCTGGGCATCGGTGCGAGCGGTCTCAGCGCCGGAACGAGCGGTCTGAGCCGCCGTCGCAGACGTGGCCGAGTTCGTTGCGGAGCCGGCGGCGTCCGTCTTGGAGGTGTTCGCAGCCGTAGCAGCCGCCTGCGCTTGATCCCGGAGACTGACGAGAGCGGGCGTGATGTCGCCGGTGTCACCCTTATCACCCTTATCGCCTTTGTCGCCCTTGTCGCCTTTGAGACCTTGGTCGCCTTTGATGCCAGTGGGACCAGCCGGTCCAAGCCCCATGAGAGTGATTTCGGGGCGCTCGCTACCGAAATACTGGATTTCGATGTCGCCATTGTGCTCGAAGCGGATCTCCGCCGGAGCCGTCTCCAGGCGCATGATCTCGATGTCGCCAAGAACGACCGAAACGAGGTTCTCCTCTGCCATCACCTACCTCGTAATCGGCTGCTGAACGGGCACGACGAGACGAAAGCCGAGATGGATCGGCTGCGGTGTGTCGGTGCGAACGATGTCGATGAAAGCTTTTCGCGACGGCCAGCCGGCGGTCGCAGTTCCGGGAATGGAGAGATCCAGCGTGTTGCCGTTGACGCGCGTGATCGCGCCGTTGGCGGTGGTCATCTCGTAAAGGACGTCATTCACATCCGGGTCGCGCCTGACCTGAGCACGGAAGGTTGCGCCCGTGGGAAAAAGGGTCGTGCTTTCGCCGACGACGATGCGCATCGTCCAGCCGTAGCCAGCCTGAATGATCTTTCCGGGAACCTTGACCGACGACATAGCGACTCCGTGCGCGCCTCAGTGAAACGTGGTGTGGCGAGGATTCTATCATGATAAGTAAGCGCTTACCAATAGATTTGGTCGCTTCCCTCGCCTCGTTCATACTTAGTCAGTTACAGGGTATAGAACTCTAGAAAGAGTATGACGAAGGCGAGGGAAGATCGCTCCGGTTCGTCAGTATTTGCTCCATACGTCGTCATAGAAGGATTCGCACCGGTCCTGACGCTGCTGCTGGCGTTCGAGAGCCTTCCGCTCGCTCTTCAGGGCGGTTCGCACCTCGCCGCCAACAACCAGCGGCGCGTGCTCTTCCTTCGTTCGACCTTCGCACTCAGCCGGACGGCCGGGCAGATTGACGTCGGCCTCTACAACTGCCTTGCTGACCGATGCTTCGATCAGACGCTTCTCAAGGCTTGCGCAGCCAGTCAATGTCAGCGCCATCAAGCTCGCAGCGACGACCGACAGCTTCAAGGCGGGCTTCGTATTCGGCATTCTCTTGCTCCAGGCGCGACTTTTCGGCGTTGTTCAGCGCGTCGGCCTTTTCCAGGGCCTCAGCGTGCTTGCGGGAGATGATCTCGGCAGTTTCGCGGCGCTTCTGCTCAATGGCGACTTTCGCTTCGAGAGCGACTTTCTCGGAAAGCACCACATAGCCCTGGCGCGCTTCCTCAGCGGCGGCCGGGTAGCCGACGAACTGGTTGTAGGCGATCCAGACCAGGCTGGAGAGCACGATGCCGGCGAAGGCTCCAAGCACAGCGCCAACGCCGAGGATCACGGTGTTCTTGGAGGGAAGAGCGATCATTCGCCCAACTCCGGGTCGGGGCGCTCGCGGCGGCCGTGCCATTTTCGTTTGTCGTTATCATCCCAGACAGCGCCGAAAATGTATGAGCCGGAGATCGCGGCGACGAGGCCAAGCATCGAGATCAGCGCGTTCTGGTTCAGCTCGTTGTCGTCACCCCAGACGATGAGGTATTGGACGTTGATCATGGCCCAGCCGAGGATGACCTTCATCCACCGGCGCCGAATGCACCAGTTGTCGGACGCCAGGTGATCTTTGAGTGCCTTAGCCATCAGTGCGTCTCTTGCGGCGCGGCGCCACCACTGGCACGAGATCCTCGTCGATGTCGGCAGGCGCTTCTGCGACGGGCAGTTCGCCGGCAATGACGTCGTCATCCTCGTCGACTTCGAAGGTGCCGGGAAAGCGATGTTCGACCTTTTCGACGAATGCGCCAACGATCGTCTCGATGCCCGAGACCTGAACCGCCTTTTCGACAGCCTCGATCGTTTCCTTGCGCAGCACGCCGTCGATGACGCGAATGGGTTTGGCGTTGTGCACGATTCCCTGAAGGGCAATCAGGGCGCGCTCCGGGCCGATCTTCGCGGAGGCCTCGACCAGAGCTGCGCCGAGGAGTTCAGGAAGTTGTTCGAACTTGCTCATTTATGCCTCGTTTGTGGAAAGGCGGCCGTCGCTCGTGATGACCGGAAGGTTGAAACGGGATTCGGCGGGGAAGACGGAGGGCCAGCGATATCCGAGCACGCGGGACGTCGCGAAGGGCTTGATATTCACGCCGTCGGCCTGGTTGCCGCCGAGCACCATCAGGTTTCCCTTCTGGTCTTTTCCGACGACGAAGCCGACATGCCCGCCGCCGTTGCGCGAGAAGATGACGATGCAGCCAACGGCCGGCTTCAGGAGCTTGACGCCGAACTCATTCCACGCACGGGCGGAGGCCCCTTTACCTCCCGGAAGAGGCTTGATGCCGACTTCCGCCAGAACCCCGCCGACGAATGCGCCACACCAGGGCGTCTCGTCGTCCTTGAACCAGGAGGCGCCGATGGCCTTCCACCAGTCAATGATCAGCGGATTGTGCTTCCCGCCCTTGATCTCTTGCTCGCCGATATAACCGGCGGCCTTGTCGATCCAAGCGAGTCCGGTGGGCTTCAACATAAGTCAGTCCTTACTTAGAGAATGCCTCAAGGGAAGCCTCTTTCGAGGCAGTCTTGGTGCCCTCGATGACAAACGTCAGCCGATCCACCTTCTTGTTGAGATCCTTCAACTCGGCGAGGACCTCCTTGGTGTTCTGCTTGTCCTCGGCGATGTATTCGGAGTGCGACTGGATCGTCAGCTCCTGGGACGTCGCGTGCGCGGCGATCTTCCATCCGAACGTGATCACCGCGATGAGGCTAAGGATAAATCCCAACCGCGCTGGCGTTACGGCGAAGCCCTTTTCTTCAGTAGCGCTCATGGATCTGCCCTTTTCGGCTAGGCGATGCGATGAGGCGAATAATAAGTCATGACTTACTTATGTGCAACCGTCAAGATTGGCTAGGCGGGCTGAACAGGATCATCTCGATCTCCGCTGGCGTCTGCGCAGCCCTTGTCCTGGCCTTGAGTTTCTGACGGGTTGCCTCGATCACGATGATGAATGCATCCTCGTCCTGGATCTTTCTGCGCCAGAGTTCGAGCAGGTCACTCGCCGGCACCTTTGTCGCAAATGCTTCGGCCTGAAGCATCGCCAGTTCGTTAAGCGGCCGGCCAGCGTCGGCCTCGCTCACCTCGTCACGCTTGAGCTTGTAGACGAGCGCCGCGATGTCACCTGACGTGCGATAGCTCTCAAGCGCACGGTTCGCGTCAGCGTCGATCTGTGCGAGTTTTTCACACTTGAGCGGCTCCAGGTCTTTGCGCAGGTTAAGCTTCATTAATCGTCACCTTCACAGTTGCAGGCTTGAATGGCCACTGATCGAAAAGGATCTCGTATTCGGCCGGCATATCACTCTCGATCGTCAACTCGCCGTCGTTGACGACGATCTCCGCACCTTCGACGAAGATGCGGCAGGGCTGCGGCAGTCCCTCAAGGGCAATCCCCTCACCGACGCCGAGCGAGATCTCGGCGTGCGGAATGGGAAAGTCCGGGCGTCTCGTCAGCGCGCCATCGGAGACGAAGTAGTCGTCATAGATGGAGGGGCCGATTTCCTGATGCGTGAAGAGAAAGTTCTGGCCGTTGTCGGTAAGCACCCTTTCAAGACCAGGCGGAATAGGATCGAAGACGGTCTGCTGAATACGGCCGTCGGCGGGATCGAAAACAACGATCATGTCATCACCTCAAGAATGGAATACTGAAATGTTCGACCGGAGGTCGTGTAGTTTCGGAACGTCACGGATGTCGAATTGAAGAAAGCCGCGAACTCCTTCATGTCCGTGAGGACAGCCGTGGTGGCTTGAATGATCGGGTGCAACGCCAATGCACCATCGTCCACGTAGAAGATCCCGATCGGCACTCCGGCCAAGGTCGTGCCATAGTTGATCGTCGCTTGGCTGTTCGCCGACACGAAGACGGTTCCGCCGAGAAACTTGCGCGTTGAGACGTAGTTCGAGGAAAAGATCAGATCCTTCTCAAGTGCCGAGAGGACATCGACCCCTGCCGCTGAAATGAAAAGTCCGGTTTGGTCGAGCAGAATTCGATTTGCCATCTAGTTCACCAGCGGCAGGATAACGTAGCGGACATAGAGCGAGGACTGGAGCGGTGTCTGGATCGTGAACACGCAGCTCGTCCGCGTTGGCTCTTGCTCGATGTTCCACACCCCGACCAGGTTGCCGCCTGAAAGGAAGGGGTAGACGGCGGTATCCGAGGCGGCCGGCACCATGAAGATGATGGGAACGAATCCCCAATCCGGATAGTAGATCGTGCAGGTGGTGGTGTTCGTGGCGAACGGGATAGAGCCCGTCTGAAGGATCCTGTGACCCTTGAAGCTTTCATGCAGGAAGAAGTCTTCAAGGGCGCTCGCCGTGAGCACATCGATGCCGGGCTTGCTCACGCGCGCCGCCATAGATCCATTCAACTTGCCGAGGACAACACGGTTCGTCATGCGCCAACCGCCACGTTGAGCGCAGCGTAGTAGAACACCATACTCGAAGACGGCGCGCCGTCTGCGTAAATGCCGTCGTTTCCGACCTTCATCTTGAAACTCGACATCGAGTGAAAGGTCTTGCGTCGCCCGCCGTCGACCGAGACGAGCATATAGACAAGCGGCCTGGCATTCAGCGCCGGCCAAGAGACGAGCTTGGTATTGGCATAGCCCGCCCCGCCGGATACCGCGAAGGTTCCGGACATGATGATCATGCCGTGCCCGCCAATGTAGCTGTCGAAGACGACCTGCTGGCCGATGAGGCCGGGGTCGTCGACATTGAAGCCAGGGGCCGACACTCGCAGGCGGTGCGTTCCATCTACATATTTTCCAAGCGACACGCGCCCTGTCATCGATCTCACTTCCTGTTCAGTAAGTAAGCAATTACCTATATTCCGAGGCGAAGCAAGTTCAATCTGCGATCAGGATTCGCTCATTGTTGAGATCAACCTGGAACTTGCTGTTCGCGGAACGCATCAGCCCGGCAGTCATCACACCCACATCAGCGGTGATGGCGGAAAGGGTCGTGACATCGATGATACCAGCTTTCACGGCGCCCGCTTTGAGCTGCTCGGTATCGACACTCTGCGACTTGAGCTGACCACCATCGACGATCGTCCGGCCATACGAGGCGAACAGCCAGATCCCGCCCTTATAGGTCGCCAAGATGACATTGTTGTCGCCGTTGGCCGTTGCAAACGAGGTCGTTGACGAGATCGTCGTCGCGCCCTTCACCCAATACAGATAGAGCGTGCCAGCCGACCAAAGAACGTTGGAGGCGGTGATCGCGCGAGTGACGCTCGCCCCGGCATCATCGGTGTAAGCGATCGTGCCGGCGGTCCAGGACACGCGATTTGCCGACGGGCTGTTGTGCTCAAAGGTGATCCCGTCGATCGTGATGCCACGCATACCGATGACGGCCGTATTGCCCTTGAGCGAGTTCGCTGCGAGAGCGCCGCCGTCGATCTTGGTTGCATCCGAGCCGGAAATCCAGTTCGAGAGCCGCGAGGCGCCGGAGATCAGAACCTTGCCGGGATCGATGACCGTCGTGCCCTGGTTGATGCGCGAAGCGGGATCGGCCGCCCGGTCCTTGATCGTGCCGAGACTGTCGCCGCCGACCTGGATCGTGCTCGCCAGGACGCCGACCGCTTCGATCTGCTCGGCCTTGAGCGAGACGATCTTGGCCGAGGTGATGATCGCGTCCTTGAGCTGGAGCGTGCTGGTGATGATGGCTTCGTTGACGACGAGCTGGTTTGCCCCGACCGTGCCAGCCAGGATGTTGTTGCCATCCATGACGACCTTGCCGTCGGCCATCTGCACGTCGGTTCCACCGCGATAGACAGCGACGGGATATCCATTGTTCGTGTAGATGGTCGCGATCGACGTCGTGGAGCGCAGCGTCGTCTCGCCCTCGACGTAGTAGAGGTAGAGCGAGCCGCTGGTCCAGGCGACATTTCCGGCGGCAACGTTGGCGCTGGTCGTGCCGGCAGTCGGCGAGCCGATACCAACCGTGAAAGCCGACCAGGCAACACGATTGCTGCTCGGGCTGTTCGGCGTCAGGGTAAGACCGGTGATGGTCATGCGTTTGGCTTCAGGCAGCGTGGCCGTGGTCGCCGTCTGCACTGCTGTCAGGCCAGACTTGTTACCCGACGTATCGACGGCACGCAGCCAGAAGAAGCGCGCGACCTGGTTTGCCAGGCCGGTGCGAGCGAAGGACGTGCCGAGCGCGCGGCCGACCACCACCGCGTTCGCGGCGACGTTGGTCGTGCCTTCGAGGACTTCAATATAGTCGAGGTCAGCGTCCGCCGGATTGACCCATTCAAGCCAGAACGACGTCAGACCTGCTGTGACCGTGAAGCCGGTTGGCGCGGCCGGCGGCGTGGTGTCCTTGATCGCCGTATGCGTGGTCGAGGCGCTCACGGCAGACTTGTTGCCGGAGACGTCATATGCGCGAAGGCGGACAGTATAAGTAACCCCTGCCTTAACAGGCCACTCATAACGATTGGAGGTCGTCAGGAACGACACCCATGCTCCGCTGCCTTCGCGGATTTCGACGTCGTATCCGGCAAGATCATTTTCGGTATTCGCCGTCCACTGAGCGACGAGCTTTGCCTGGCCGTTCTCCAACGCAGAGGTCAGCGTGGGCTTGGCCGGAACAGCAGGCGCGTCGAAGTCGAAACCATTCAGACCCGTGACGATCTGGATCTCGGGCGAGTAATTCAGACCATCCTTGCCGAATGCGTCATAAGCGGCAAACCGGAAGTAGTATGTCGTGGTCGGCTCGGCCGGCACGACGACATTGGTATCGGGCGTGTCGCCCCACGCCGCCGTGGTCGCCGGATTGTAGCCGCCGGTGGTCTTGAACCAGATGAGATGGCCCACGAAGTCGGGATCGGCGAGATGCGGAAACGCGAGGAAGATCTTGTCGCCGCTGATATAGCTCGTCGGAACGACGGCGGCCGGCGGGAGATTCTGGAAAACGCCATTGCTCGGCAGCGACGTGCGCCCGAACGTATCACTCACCACGATCTCGAAGCGCAGCGAGCGGCGCGCGGTGGCAAAGCCAGCAGCCAGACTGTCGGCTTTGTTCATCTCGAAGCTGTAGGTGAACGACGGGCCGGTTGTTTCCTGGGTGCGCAACAGTTTGCTGGTCGCAGTGTCATAGACCTTGACCGTGTTGCTCTTGAAGAACGGCGACCATCCGGGCGACAGGCCGCCCTCGTCGGACGTCGGGTCGGAAGAGCCGGCGAAGTTGTTGTTCCAGATCACGCGAACGTCGCGGCCGACAAACTCGTTGCCCGCGCGATCAGCAAGGCGGATGTTCGTGACGGTCGGAATGGGCATGCCAGCCGGACCCACCGCCTCGTATTCGAACTCGACCCAATCGGAGGGCTTCTTCGAGATGCCGATGGCGCAGACCATGAAAGTGTATGGTCCGGGGGTCACATCGTTCAGTTCGACCCAGGTGCGCTCGGTCTCGCCGAAGTCGATCTCGCCGTCAAAAGGCGTGATGATCTTGACGCGATAGGAGCGGCTGATCGAATTCGGATTGGGGGACCAGGAAAACAGCATGCGCGAGCGCTGCACGCCGTTGAGCTGATAGTAGATCTCCCGCACCTGAAGGTTCTCAGGCGGGAAGGAAACGTTCTGCGGCCGGGTGTAGGGCAGCGGATCGAACTTGATGTTCTGCTCCACGCGCGCGTATTTCAGCGGATCATGGAAGAGCGCCGTCACCTTGAAGATGTTCTTCTCTTCTTCGCGCACGGACAGGACACGGAACTGGCGCGGACGGATGTCCGTGCCCGTAACGGCATACATCGCGTCGGGCTGCACCTGTTCGGAGAACACGCTCTGGAGAACCGCCTCGGACGGGCTCGCCCACGACACGACGGCCTTGGTGTCCAGCTTGCCGTTGGGAAGAGCGACCATCAGAGAGTAGGTCTCGCCGGGCGTCGCCTCGAACGGGGCGTCAAGCTTCACCGTCTTGGTTGCGGCATTGAAGGAGACGACCCGTCCGCCGGCGCGCACGAGGGCCTTTGCCGGATCGGCGATCGCCACGATGTCGCCCGGGCGCACCTCCGCGTGATCCCACGAGGCGGAATATTCCACCGTCTCGTTCTCGTTCTGCTCGACGTCCAGGATCCACTTGCCGTAGCGGTGAGCAAGGCCACGCGAGGTGCAGCCGTCGAAAGTGACGTTTTTCTCGCGCCAGCCGTAACGACGGAGCATCGCGTCGTTGATGATCAGCTCGGTCGCCGGGCGGTAGAAGTCGGCGGGGTCATTCCATTTGACGAGGCAGACGGAGTGACGCGCCTTCATGGCCGTGCCGGAATAGTGGAACTCACCACCGATCACATTTGCCGGCGTCACGACCTTGATCGGGTCAGCGGGAATGTCGGCGGTCGCGAACACCTGACCGATCGACCAATAGGCCATCCCGCGCCAGGCGGCGGTTACGGCCTGGAGGACGTGGTAGGCTTCCTCGCGATTGTTGATCACCCCGTTGTAGGTGAAACGCGGCTCCATGATCATCGCGCCGGTGTCGCCATTGCGATAACCAGAGGGCACGAGCTGGTCGCAGTATTGAGCAATCGTGTAGAGCGACCACTTGTCCACGATCTCGGGCCGGATGAATTCGCCGAGGCCGTAGCGATCGTTGGTGATCAGGTCGTAGAAGATCCAGGCCGGATTGTTGGTCCAGGCGCGTTTGAATGTGCCGTTCCAAATGCCGGTATATGTGCGAGCGATGGGATCGTAGTTGCTCGGCACGAGGATCTTCAGGCCCTTGACGTGGAACGAGCGAGCCGGAATGCTCTGACCCATGTCCTCGCCGTTCACCTCCAGGCCGACGGCGGCCGTGTGCGGATAGGTGAACTTGCCGTCGACGATCGTGACGTAGCCTTCCCACCACAGGTCGTTCTGCAGTTCGACCTTGGCGCTGTCGGGCGAGAGGCGCACGACGCGCACGTCCCAGGGCGAGCCGTTCAGCGGCAGCTCAATGCGATGCGCGATCTGGTAGGGGCTGGTGCACTTTTCGTTGCTGATGTTCTTTTGAACAGCAACTTGCCATGCGCCCTGATAGGGACGCACATCGATGCGATAGGCAAGCGAGGCCGTCTTCGTCTCGCCCTTCTTCTTGTCCTGCTCAAAAAGCGCCGGGATGCGGAGAATGACGCGCACTGCATCGGCGTTCTTGTCGACGATAGTCCGCTGGACCGGGCCAACGGACGCCTTGACCTGCACCTCGACCGAATTTGCAGTTTCCACGCCTGCGTGGCCGGGGAAGTGTCCCTCGTCGGGAAGTCCCTTGTGCTCGCGCCAGATGACGTTCTTGAAATTGTAACTGCCGTCGGCGTTCATCACCGGCGTCTGCTCGAAGTAGATCGAGCGTTCGCCGTCAACCAGGCCCTCGATCTCCCCTTCGGAGATCGCCTCGATCATGCGCGCGCGAGCTTTCGAGCGCAGCGTGTTTTCGGCATCGCTACCGGATCCGCCGCCCTTGCCCTTGCCGCCACCACCGCCGCCAGAGCCGCGAATGACCAGCTCTCCGCGCTCGTGCAGCGCTTCGTTTGCACGGAACGCTTCTTCACTTTCAACGATATGCATCAGGAGCCCACCGCGATCTTTTCGACGTCGACCCCGGCGGAGATCAGGACAGATCCCGTGATGACCTCGCCGTAGACGAGCGGGACCGGGTAGCCCTGGTCGTAGGTGTTGCCGGGGCCGGACATGGTGAAAGACGACTCCTTGTCGGTGTCGCTGTCCTTGTTTTCGGGGGCGAGAAGCTGGGCCGCGCCGCCAAGAGCCATCGCTGCGCCAAAAATCATCATGTGGCCGTAGGTCACGCCGCCGAGGACGCCCGTGCCGCCGAAGATCGGAGCTGCGAAGCCGCCCATGAAGAAGCCGATGCCGACGAGCGCGACGCCCAGGACGATCTTCAGCAGACCGGATCGCTTGGAGCCGGCGACGACCGGAACGATGTGAAGATCGCCCTTGCCCAGACGGAAGGTCGCCAGATCGTCCTCGCCAAGCGACATGCCTTCATCGATGTCGGCGCCGCGCACGACATGCCAGGAGCCCGCCTCGAAATCCTTGACGATCTCGGGGAAATTGGCCGTGAGGGCGCGCACGGCCTCGGCGGCAGTTGCGACATCCAGGTCGAAGCTCTCGCCGTATTTCTTCGCGATGGCGCCGTAGAGGAAGACCTTACGCATCGAGGCCCTCATGGCGGACCCAGATCTCGGCTTGGCGACCCCACAAACCCGCCGGCTCACGCCGCGAGGCGCGCATGGGCAGGTGATGAATGATCGTG
Organism: Shinella zoogloeoides; assembly: GCF_030733845.1. Taxonomy (NCBI): domain Bacteria; kingdom Pseudomonadati; phylum Pseudomonadota; class Alphaproteobacteria; order Hyphomicrobiales; family Rhizobiaceae; genus Shinella; species Shinella zoogloeoides. Next base: position 31,317 of record NZ_CP132310.1, on the reverse strand, counting down.
TCGTCGGTAACGAGGAGACCGGCGTGATTGAGCTTGTCGGAACGGATTTTCGTAAGGAAGCCGTCGCCGGCGCGCGCTTCATGCGGCTGAATGATGCGAAAGCCGTTCTTCTTCAGGCCGTCGACGTAGAGATCCTTACCCAGTTCCCACCAGCCGTCGTCGCGCGGAACTTCGGGCAGCAGGCGGGGCTCATATGGCCACACGTCGCTGATGCCCTGGGCGGCGAGACCTTCCTTGCCGAGAGCGAAGGTGTCCTTGATCAGCGAGTAGCAGTCGTGAATACCGTGCAGGAATTCGCGGCCGATCAGATCGCTCTTGGGCACGTTGCCGCCCCACATGATGGGCTCGCCGATACGGAAGATCTTGTCCTCTTCCAGGATCGGAATGATGCCCCATGCGACATCCGTGCTGATCTGCCCGATCATGTCAGCTTCGGTCGGAAACAGCGGCCCGCCGGGGTGCGAGTGCAGAACGGCTTGAATCTCTCCGCGCCTGGCGTAGGAGCGATAGACCTGCGCCGAAATCTCGAAATCGGTCGTCGGGTCGCCGGCAATGTTCTCGCACGGCACATATTCGCCGTTGAAAACCAGGCCACAGCTTTCGTTCGGATATTCCTTGCGCGCGTGGGCTTTCGCGGCCTCGACAACATCATAAGTAAGGAATGACTTAGTTTGAATCACGCGCGCACCCTTGCTACACCCGGGAAGCCACCAAATGGCAGCGGATTACCTTTGCCGAAGCGCGCCTCGCAGCACGAAATGCGCCGGCTCGGAACGTCAAGCGAGGGTTCGCTGACCTCCTGGTCGTTGATGTCGTAGAACTTGTTGCCGGCGTAGCGGCACTGCGCCTTCGAGTAGTCGAAGCCATTCGTGCTGGCGTTGTAGGCGCGATATCGCCAGAGGCAGGTGTCACGGATCACCGGTCGGCCCGGCAGCAGCTTGCCTTCCTGGTCGATGGCGGTCGAGAGTTCCCATTCGAGATAGACGGGATTTTCAGCCACCAGACGCTCGATGCGAAACTGGTCCGGGCCGTAGAAGGACTCGCTGTCGGGTTCCGACCCGTTATCGAGAAAGCGCGCGAAGGTGCGCATCCGATAGATCGGGCAGCCGAGAACGTCGCCCCAGGTGTTGAGAATGGACTGGATGATGCCGTCATGGTTGGCGACACGAATGGTTGGCGTAGGCAGCGCGCCCACCCCCGACACTTCCATCCCGGTGAACTCGCAGTCGAGCGCCTGATACTCCACGTTCCCGAAGGACACCGCCTGGTCGGCTTCCCTGCCCTGCACAAACGGAACCAAGGGGCCGCCAATAGACGACGTATCGAGCGTGAAGAGGCTCACGATCGGATCAGGCGTCAGGCTTTGCGCGGCTTGGTAAAGCGTAACCAAAGGGATCTCCGTCAAGATCCCAATAATAAGTCAGCGCTTACTGATTATCAAGCCTCAGATTTGAGCAGTGAAGGACTGAACGAAGGTAGCCGTCATCTTCCAGACCCCATCCGTCAAGGTGCGCCCCCACTCTTTGCAGGTCCACTTGAGCGGCCGATCGTAACCAGCCGGCTTGAAGTAGAACGCCTCGGCGCCTTTGCGCGCCATGAAGAAGGCGTTGATGGCGCTCATCTCGCGCTCGGTGAGGCCGTCCCAATTCAGCTTCACCTTCTCGCGCACGTTGTTGATGCCGTCCGGCGTCGGCTGCGAATAGCCGTCGCCGAACTCTGCCTCCAGCACCTTGATCTGAGGCTCGAACGCCGTGCCCGGCGAAGGGCCGACCGGCGGTGTGAAGGTCTTGAGCGCCATTACCTGCTCCTCGAATTCGCGAAGTTGCCTGGGCGGGTCTGCTTACGCATCTCGTCAGCGGCGATGCCCCGGAAAGTGTCTTCCATCTGCTTCGCCACGCGCTTTGCCAGATCCTGGTTCTGCTCGGGCGTGCCGGCCGATCCGTTGACCTGAACCGGTGCGTTGATCTGGAACGACGTCTGATTGAACCCGCCCATGTTCGCCATCTGCTCAGGCGTGAAGACGCCCTCGCCTTCCTTGGCGATGATAGGAACCTCCCCACGCGACAGTTTCGGGCCGCCGATGATGCCGCCGGTGTGGTATTTCTGCGCGCCAACGAAGACGCTCGGGTTAACCGCTTTGTAAACGCCGGACGCATTGACGAGGCCGCCGGTGTGGCGAATAGGGAACATCTTGCCCTTGCCGCCCGTGGCAGCGCTGGTTGCAGCCTTGCCGGTCTTACCCGCCGCACCCTTCGCGCCACTTGCGCCGCTCTGACTCTTGCCGCCCATCATCTGGGACATGAGGTATTTCAGCCCCATGTTCACGACATCCTTCAGGATGCCCTGGATGACCGAGCGCAGATCGCCGGTGCCCATGATGAGGTTCGTCAGGCCATCGGCGAGCGAGCCCATCCACTGCTGCGTCGCATTGGCGAGGTTCGTTTGAAGATCGCCCCACTGCTGCATCATGCCAGTGATCGGGCTGGCAGCGGCGGCGGCCTGCTTTCGAAGAGCAGCCTTCTGCGCTTCGGCGGCAGCCACGATCTGGACCTTCTCAGCCTCGGAGCCCTGGAAGGCGGCAACCTCGGCGTCGATCCGGGCAATCTCTTCCTGGAGCGCAAGCTGGCGACGCTGGCTTTCAGACATCAGGCCGCGATTGATATCGGCCGTGTTCTTTGCCCACTTCGCGCCGTTCTCAGCGACTTCCATGTTGCGGTGCTGGCGGAGCATCGCCGCGCGGAAATCGAGCGCTTGCTGATACTGCGTGCTCTCCTGGCCATATGCGCGCTGGACATCCGACAGGTAGTCGTCAAGATCCTGGCGCAGAGCGCGATAGGCAGTGCTGGACTTCTGCTCCAGCGGGTCGAGCATGCGCGCGTTGGCCTCCTCGACGCGGCGAGCAAGCTCAATCTGGCGACGGCTGAATTCCTCTGTCTGCTGATCGGCCTTCGACATGGCCGACTTCTTCTTGCGACGGTCTTCCTCGATCTTGTCGAGTTCCTTCGCCGCCGCGATCAGCTCCTTGTATTCCGGCGCTGCGAGATCCTTGGAGCCGAGCGTGCCGGACTTGATCTTGTCCTGAAGTTCGGACAGGTTCTTGCCGGTGCCCTCGATGCCCTTGGCTGCCTGCTCAGCCTTGTCCTTCAGCTCCTTGAGGTAATCCGCCCTGCCCTGCTGCTGCTCCCCGGTCAGAATGTCGTTTTCACGCTGGCTCAGGGTCTGAGCGGCGGTCGTCAGCTTTTCCGTGACGCGAACGCGTTCCTGGATCTGGGCTTCCAGTTCCGGGTTGTAGTTGACGATGGGCGTCGTTTCGGCAGCGGGCTGCGAGGAGGCGCCGCCCCCGCCAAGACCGTAGGCGGTTTTCGCATAGCCAGCGCGCTTGGGGCCGCTTTCGCGGATCGCCCATTCCGCCGGACGCTCATACTTGCGCATGAACATCTCGGAGGCGGCTTCCGGCGATCGCGCAAGGCCGATGGCGCTACCGGCAGACGCTTCAGTATTGCGCAGCTCCCAATCGACAAACTCGATCTGGGTGCGGAAATCGTTCCAGTTGCTGCCGCGCATCGCGGCGAACTGCTGGAGTGCGCGCGCACGGTTGGAATTCCACTGAGCAACACCAATCGAATCCGAGCCGTCGCTGCCGTCGCCCTTGTTCCGGGCGTTCGGATTGAGCGAGCTTTCGCCGGCCAGGTTGCCGACGATGCCTGATGCGGCAATCTGCGACCAACCCTTTTCCATGAGGATCTGCATGGCCTGCGCCATCCGATCGGACATGTCCTTCGGCACGTTGACGGGAAGAGCGGTGGATGCGCCAAAGCCGCCCGCCATGCCGGCAATGCCTGAGGCGTTGAAGCCGCTGAAGTTGATGCCATTCAGCCCCTGTCCGATCTGGTCGAGGATCAGGGCGGTTTCACGGAGCTTTTCGTTGACGCCCTGGATCTTGCCCTGGGACTGGTCGCCGAACGCGTTGGTGCGCAGCGTCTCGCCGAGCTGGTTAGACTTCGACCCTGCGATATCCAGACGCCCGTAGACGCCTTCCAGCGCCTTCGCGATCTGGGACGCCGGGCCAAGGCCCTTGTAGGCGCCATTTTCCATGCGCAGAATGAAGCGCTCACCCTCGGTGATCGTCTTGCCCTGCTTCTTTTCAAGCAGATCCATCTCGCGATCGAAAAGGCGATCCTCGATCTGTTTCAGATCGCGCTCAGCGTCCTTCTGCCCCTTGCGAAGCTCTTCGAACTGCTCCAGCTCGGCAGTGGCGTTGCGGATGTCTGCGGCCAACGCCTGGACTTCCTCGCGACCCATGTCGCCGAACTTGTTGGTCCGAAGCATTTCCTGGAGCTTGGCGAGTTCCGGGGATGCGCCCTGGATCTCCGCCTTGACACCGGCAATATCCTCCTGGAGCCGAGCGAACAGCTTGCTGCCCTTGTCGTAGGCGGAGTTCGGGTCATCGAGCTTGGCCAGGAGAGGAACGTCGGCCGCCTTGAACGAGCGAAGAGCCTCGCTTTCCTGACGAAGACGAGCGCGAAGCATGTCCAGACGCTGCTGGGACTGCTTCTTCTTCACGCCTTCGGCATAGGTCTCGACGCTCTCTTCCCAGAGGATCATGCCCTCCAGTTCGCGGATCTGATCTTCGTAGAACTTCTTCTGCGCCTTCGCGTAGGCTTCGCGACGATCGTCCTCGATCTTCTGAACGTCCCCGCCCTTGTCGCGGGTGGTGTTGGCCAGGTCGTTGTAATACTTCTCGGCCGCGATCATCTCACGGTCGTAGCCCGACTTGACGAGGTTCAGCTTACGCTCGACCGACTCCGAGAAACGGGTCAGCATCTGGGTGTCTTCACGCTCGCCGGCGACGAGCAGAAGTTCGCCCTGACGCGCGCGAGCGTCGGCAAGTTCCTTTTCGACCTGCTGGATCTCTTCCGACCACTTGCCGGAAGACGACATCGTGGCAGCGTTCTTCATCGCCGCGAGGCGCGCTTCCAGCGCCGCGATGTGGGCCTGGGATGTTTCCTGGGCCTGCGCGCGGGACTCCGCTCCAAAGCGGACGAGATCGTTGTAGGCGTCGCCGACGCGATCGCCGAACCAGCCGAAATACTGGCCGGCAGCGTAGACGGCCAGGCCAAGGCCGGCGATCCAGGGCGCGAACGCAGCCGCGCCCATCATCAGGCCGCGCATGGAGGCGGTGACAGCAGCGAAGCCCCTGCTCAGGCGAATGAGCGGCGGGGCGCCGGAATTTGCCGCGATCGTGTAGGCATTCTGGGCGGCGCCGGCCATCGTGAACTGGAGACTGACCAGTTTCAGCTCGTTGCGAAGCGAGCCGAGCGCCCCGCCCATCGCGCCGAGACCCTTGAACAACAGGTTTGCGCCGAAGACGTAGGCGGCTGCTTGGGCGACGTTGCCGATCTCGCGACGGAACGCGATGAGCTGGTCGATCGCGGCGCGAACCCAGGTCACGCCCTTGGCCATGGCTTGACCGAGCTGGTCAGCGTAAGCCTGGGCGCGAGGCGACGTCAGGAATGCGTTCAGGTCGGCGAGCTGATCCTTCAGCGCGCCGTCGAAGAATTCCAGCCGGATCGTATCGGACGTAGCCAGAAGTTCGAGCTGGGTCTTGGTGCGCTGAAGCTGGCCGTTGAAGGTCTGCATCATTTGCGCGGCGCGACCGCCGAACGTGCGCTCAAGCTCGCCGAAGAACGCTTCCAGCGATGCGCCGGCGGCCACTCGACCCGTCGAGATATCTTTGATGAGCTGCGCCATGGAGACGCCCATCGAGCGCGCCATCAGCTCCATCGCACGAGGCATGTGCTCGGCGATCTGCTGACGCATTTCTTCCATCTGGACGACGCCCTTGCCGGACATCTGGGAAATGCCGACGAGCGTGCGCTTCATCTGCTCTTCGCCGCCACCAAAGGCGGTGATGCCGTCAGCAAGTGCGTCGAGCGCCCCCTTGGTCGGATCGATGCCGGTCGCGTTCAGGCGCACGAAACCATCCGTGATGGCCTTCAGCGAGAACGGCATCTCCATGGCCTTCTCGCGCAGCCAGGCCACGTTTTGGCCAGCCTCACGGATCGGGTCGGCGGAGCGTGCCATACCCTGCATCTGGAAATTGAGCTTTTCGAACTCGGCGTTGATCCGGACGATGGATCCAATCCACGAGTTCTGAAGGTTCATCGCCTTGGAGATGCCGAGCGACAGCATACCCGTGACGATGGATACGTCTCGGAGCGTCGACAGGAAGCCGCGCGAGGCTTGGTCGGCACGAGAAACGGACGAGATGACACCCAGGCCGGCCTGGTTGAGAGCTGTGAGTGCAGCCGATCCGCGCGCGACGTTCTGCTGGAACTGACCAACGGTCTCCCCCGCATGAATCATGCGGGAGACGAATTGGCCGTCGGCAAGTTCCAGTTCGACGCGGATCGCTGTCATTTCTAGCCTTCTTCAGTAAGCGCTGACTGAGGTTTCTTCTTGCGTGCGCGCCCGCCCATCAGAGCGTGCAGGGCTTCGCGATTGAACTCGGGATCGAGGGCGTTATCGTCCAGATTGAGCACCGCAGCGCTGGCTTCGTAGACTGTGATGTCGCCCATCGTTCGTTGCAGGCGCTCGACGATCTGCGTGTAGCCCTCTTGCGAGGTCGCCGAGCCGAGAAGCTGCACCATCCGGAGGTCGTCGGCTGCTTCGAGACGATCAATCTGGCGCTGAAGGAAGAGGAACCTCTTCCACTTGTATTGCAGCAGGGTGTCGTATTCGAAGCCGTAGAACTTCAGGACGCGGGCAAACAGAAATCCGAAATCGATGGACTTCAGCTTGCCGCTGGTGCGTTTCCCTCGTTGTCCTCGGAGACCTTTTCGACCTTCTCGCCGTTGGCGGTCTGGGCGAAATCCGCGATGGCCTTCACCTGCAGAATGTTCAACTCCCTGAGTTCCTTCTCCGGGATGGTCGGAAACGCGCGCTTGACGATCGCGACAGCCACCTTCAGCTCGTCGGCAGCCGACGCATTCATGGAAAGCCCTTCCAGATCCTGCATGTTCTGGATGAAGGTTTCGACGGTTGCGACCTTCAGCGTATGCTCCTTGCCGTTCAGCTTCAGGGTGAACTCGGCATTGGAAGCGACGGCATCGAGATCGAGATACTGCATTTGGAAAACTCCAGGGTTTCTGAATGGAAAGGCCGACACTCACCATTGAGCGCCGGCCCGATTTCTTGAATGGCTCAGTAAGCCATTACTTAGATATTAGGCCGCAGCGTCGTTGTCGCCGACGGAGAAGATCTCGCCTTCTTCATCAGCATAGCCCTTGAAGTTCGCCACGAAGACGCGCTCGTCGTCGAGCTTGTAGGCGAAGTTCAGCGCGCCAGGGCAAGCCGCCTTGAAGACGGTAAAGTCGTCTTCGCCGGTCGTGCCCTTGGGGCGAAGCGTGAGAATCTTGGCGCTGTCGAGCAGCGACATGGACACGCCGGTCTTCACGACGACCTTCTTCTTGGTCGGATCGGTGCCATCGGTGATCAGCGTCGCGCCGGGCATGATCTTGACCAGGTTGTCCAGCGTGGTCTCCGCGAGCGGAACCTTCACCGTGACCGTGCGGCCGGTAATGAGTTCGTTGATCGGCGTCTCACCCGTCTGGTCGACCTTGACCTCATGGGTGGACGTAGCAACCTCCACCTCGACACCGCCCTTGGTGAAACCAAGGTCAACGTTGTCGAAGAGAACGGAGCAGACGCCGAGCTTCACATTTTCAGTGGACGATGCCATGACGAATTCCTTTTGCAGAAACTAGGTAAGCGATTACTTATTCTGCCATGAAGGGCGATTTATCACAATAGCTCTTTCGCCATTTAGCTATAGAGGCTGGATGGCAAACGCTGTCGTGAAATTCAACGACCACTCGAACCCGTTGCCATCGAGACGCGGAAACTGGATTGGAAGCGTGGACGGATAGAAAACGTGGATACGCACCCTTCCCCGCTTGTCGGTGGCGTCGAAGTCTTCCGGCTCGTCGATTTGAAGCGCCTTCACCACCTGGTCGGAAAGTAGATCGCCGATCTCAGGATCGACGTGACGAACGATCGCTTGCAGGCTCGGCTTGTAGAAGCCGGGCAGATACGGATCGACGGGAATGCCGGTGAGCGGATTCTTGAACATCACGCCCTTCGAAGCCGTCGCCGACATAGTGTGCCGAAAGATCGTGCTGCCGGGAACGGCGGGCACAATCAGATCGGCGTCGATGAGCTTCTTTTCCAGAATGTCCCAGATCATTGTCTTACCCTTCGATTGCCTTGGTGATCACCGAGACCAGGTGCTTCGTGAGCGTGCCCTGCTCTTTCTCGGCCGCGCGTTGCAGGAACTTCTCGCCGATCACATGATCGGGATACTGCCGCTGCTTATCCTTTGTGCCCTGTCGAGCGAGAGGGTCAGGGTTTGGCTCGCGGATGATGGATTCGTAGTTCTCATGGATGATCAGGGCGTATTGGCCGACATCGACACCATTGACCGAGGACACGATGTCGATGTCGAGCTGAAGGCGTCCCCGCTCGCCAACGGTGCGAATGATCTGAATGGCCTCTTCAAGGTTCCATTTGTCTCGCGGTGCGTTGATCCGGGCTTCGTCACGAATGCGCAGGGCAGCGCGCCGCATGGCGCCACGAGCAGTGTCGACCACACGCTCGCGTGTATGGCGCAGTTCGGCACGAACCTGGTCGACGCCCTTGACGCGCATCCCGATCTTCACTGAGGCTGAACCTCCAGATCCACTTCGAAATGATCGAGGCCGCCGGTGACTGTGTAGCGCGGATGAATCGCGACCACGCGATAGTGGATTCCGAGGTGCTCGAACCGATCCTCGAAGTCGGGCCGGATGCGTGGCACGATCAGGATCTTCGACTTGGCGATCAGTTCGTCGGCCGAGCCACGCGATGCGGAGCTGTCGGCGCGCACGTTGGTCTTCTCGGTGGACACCGCCAGCGAGACCGGGGCGAACGGGCAGTCGATCGGCGGCGCGTAGGACGGCCGGGAGTGTATGTCGCGGCCGGTCAGCTTGAAGAGCTTGCCGATCTGGTTAGGCTGAAACACTGGAGCCCTCCATCGCCAGGATGGCGTTCGCGTTCGGGTGGAAGATCGTGTCGCGGATCTCCGAATAGGTCGGCAGGTCAGCGGAGGATGAAAAGGCGATCAGCGTGTCGTGGGACTCGGCGTTCGGATCCAGATGCACCACGCGCGCACGGCGCAGGCCGTGGTCTGCAAGCGTGAGCATGACCACCTCGTTGTAGACCGATAGGAGCGAGTGGCGCCAAAGGGTGCGCACGAACTTCCTCGACGACCACTTCCGGTTCGTTCGATCATGAAAGGCGAAGTCCAGCTCGGCGACGTTACCGATGCGATATTCGATCAGGGCCTGGCGCTGCGAGATGCCGCGTGAGCGGGACGCCGCATAGACTTCCAGAGCGACGCGCTGAAGCGCCCGTCGCATAAGCGCGAGATCGCGATTGATCTGTGCAAGCAACTCGTCTGCGGCATACTGCTGGGCAGTGCGCAGATGATCGGTGACGCGCTCCGTAAGCTCGTTTGCGTCATTGCTTGCAATTTGATCAAGCGTCGTCTGGTGAGCTTCTGACGCGATTTCTTCGAACACGTCATCGAAGGCTACAGCCTCCTGGCGCATATAGGTCTGGGCCATCTCCAGTGCCTCGGAGATAAAATGAGCAGCGTGGCTGGCCGTGCCGAAGTCGATCGCATTGAGTGCGCGCCCGAAAAGCCCCTGCCAGCCATCGACCAGCAGCCCATACCGAGCCGCCGCCTGGTCGGCCTCCTGGTTCAGTCGATTTTGGATCATGCACGCACGATCCGGTGGCTATAGAAGACGTGACCGGTCAGGTGTTGCAGGGTGGCAGAAGACACCCCATGCTCGACCTTGCCGGACCGGAGCATCATCGAGCTTTCCCCGACCGTCTCCGACAGGATTCCTGCGCGGTGCTTCTTGGCGATCGGATCGCCTTCCAGCAGTTCATTTGCTTCCGTCAGTTGAGCGAGCCGAAGGGATTTGCGGAAATACGCCGGCCATTCCAGGAACTCCTCTTCGGTCACGGTTGGCCAGGCCGAGCGAAGGATCACGGTCTCCTCGGCAAACATCTCGGATCGATCGCGCAGGTTCTCCGCGTCAGCCGACTTGAACTTCATCGGGATGCGCGTGAGCCGATTATAGGCCTCGATGAGCGCCACAAAGCGCTGTTCATCAGATGCGCCGGACCAACCGGAGAGGTTCACCATGTCCCGCGCCAGCATCTCGGCGCTTTCGAGCGTCTGGAATGAGTTGTTCATCAGGGCAAGACGGAACTCGCCCTCAATGATGTAGGAGAAGGAACGTCGAACCGTTCCATTGGCGGTGAGGAGACTGACGCGCAGAATGCGGCCGGCGGAGAGTTCGCCTACCCCGAGGACGTTGAGCGCCGCCGGAATGATGACCTCCTTGAAGCCCGCGTCCGGGTCGAAGGGCAGATTCGGCATGTCGAGCAACATCTGGTCGTCGCCGTCGTAAAGCTTCGCATGCACGGCGGTCGGAACAACTGCCTCGTTGTTCAGATCGGTGAAAGGAAACGTGACAGCGACGTTGTATTCCTCGGGGTAGAACTTCATGGCTTAGTCCTTCGGCAGGCGGCGATCGAGTTCGGCCCGAATGAGATCCTCGCGATCGGCATCGGGAAGCGCGTTCCACTCAGCGGCGGTGGCGCCGGAGAGTTGGTGCGCAACCCCGACCAGCTCGCCGAGCGTGACGGTCTTGCCATCGATCTCGTAAGAAGAGGCAAGGACGGAGGAGCCGAGAAGGGTTTCGCCGGCGTCGAGCGGTTCGAGAGCCGTGGTGGAGATGGCAGCCGACATGTCGCCGGTGATGGCTGCGGAGCTGATGGTGGAGAGCTTCTCGGTCTGGATGTCTTCCGGCCTGACCTTGCCGGTCTCCTCGACGATCTCGGGCTCCTGGGCGGTTTCCGCCAGCACGTTCACCACATAGTTCTTCTTTTCGAGGAACTTGTTCTGGGCTTCCATGATTGCGGCGATCAGGGCCGGGATTGCCTTGCCCTTGACGCCCCACGGCTCGGCAACGAGGCGCAGACCCTTGATACCCTTTTCATCAGCGATAGCCTGGAGCTGCTCGACGGCATAGAAACTGTCGGTCGGCGACTTGGCTGCCTTGAGCTTGTCGCGCAGACCTTCAGCCTTCTTTTCGGCTTCCGTCTGGCGCACGAGAGACGGCGTGACCGGTGCAGCGCGTGCCGCCGAGTCCTTCAGGAGGCGCGCGACGACGCCAGCGACGCCAATCTCGTTGCCCTCGTCGTCGATCTCGGTCATCGGCATTGCAGCGGAGAGCCGGTCGGCGATGCGCTGCGGAACGGGATCGACGGAAATACCATCCTTGAAATCGACCGTGCCGATCAGGCCGGTATAGCCAGCCCATCGGGAGCCGGAGAGTTTCAGTCGCTTCATTTGAGCCTCGTGTTGAAACAGAAAAGGGGCAGGAAATGTCCTGCCCCTAATACTAAGTCAGTGGTTACTTATTTGCAACCTTAGACGTTGATGCCCTTCAGACGGGCGACCGAGTGCGTGGCCTTGAGGGCAGTGCCGCAATACCACTTCACGCGCCAGCGCGAGGCGTCCTTGTTGGCGAGCGTGCCGAGGGACTCCAGGCGGATGCCGGCGGACGCGCCACCGAACAGACCGTGGAAGCCGTCGGCTTCGTTCAGGCGAAGCGCGTAGACCGAGGTCGTGTCGGTGTTAGTGCCCTGATCTTCATCGAGCGTGATGAAGTCGTTCATGATGACGGGCGTGCCGTCATACATGGGAATCGGGCGACCGAAGTTCTCGATCATGGACAGGTCGGCGGTGTTGCCGCCGAACGAGCGGTTCAGTTCGCGGATGGCGAGCCAGACCTTCGGGTGCATCATCAGAACGTCGGCGCCGAGCTTGACGGCCTGCTTCAGTTCATCGAGTGCGCCGAAGGAGATCGGGGCGCCGTTTGCACCGGCGGTCAGGGTCTGGCCGGCCGGAATGAGGGCCTTCACGCCGTCGAATTCCTTGGCATTGACGCTGGAATCGCCGTTGATGAGGGTGCGACGGAACTTGCGGCCGAGCGCCTTGGACTTGGCGGCGATCTGGATCGCAACCTGGTCGTTGAGCGTGGACTGAACTTCGGTCGTGAAGTTGTCCATGTCGACCTGGCCTGCGAGCACCTTCAGACGCGTGTCGACGGGCTCGAAGGTAGCCGCGCCTTCCGGCACGTCTTCGTATTCGGAGAGGAACTGACCTTCGCTCAGGGTGCCTTCGCGGACGTAGGAATACACCTTGTCCTTGGCCTGGGTGAAGGGCAGCAGGGCGAAGAGTTCATCGTTGTCGATGATCTCCTCGATAACGCCACGCTGCCGGTCTTCAATCGACAGCTTGTTGGCTTCTTCGACAAGCAGCGGCATTGGAAACTCCTTTTATCGCCGTCAAGATACGTAAGTAATGACTTATCATACCCTGACGGCAAATTGATTGGCAAGCAGATTCTTACCGTAAGTGCTTACTTATCTGCTATAGAGACGGATTTGCTTATTTCTGACCGGCGTTGAGACCGGCCAGAATGCGCGAAGCCCCGTAGAGCGATCCCTTCGACTGGTTCGTCTCCTGCTGGGACTTCGTGCCGGGAACGTTCTTGGAGGCCGCGCCGGGCGTGACCTTGGCCTTCAGGAGCGTATCCTTGTCGGGATCTGCGTCGATGATCTTGCGCATGGCAGCATCGAAGGCCAGCGGTTCGCCGGCGGCGTCAATCAGCGGCGTGCGACCGGCGGCGCCGGCGGGCTTGTCGTAGGGAATGCGCTTGCCGTCCTTGACCTCGAAGTAGCTGCCGTAGAGGGCACGCGCCTTCGTCGGCGTCAGCACCAGGTCGTCCTTGATGAAGGTCGAGGTGGCGAAATCGTTGCCGATGGTCAGATTGTCGACACTGCCGGCGAGCGTCTTGACCTGATTTTCGAGGGCCTTCTTTTCTTCGAGCCATGCCTTGCGCTCGGCCTCGCGCTCTTCGGCGATCCGGGCCTTCAGACGATCGAATTCGCCCTTGGCTTCCAGCTCCTTTTCCTCGCGCAGCTTCTCGGCCTCGACCAGCGACTTGACCTTGTCCAGGTCGATGCCCTTGAACTTGTCGGCCTCGGCGCGTGCTGCGGCCAGGGCTTCCTCGGTTTCCTTGAGCTTGCCCTTTTTCTCCATGACCTCGCGCAGGAGCTTCTGCTTCTCGCGATCGGCCTCGGACATGTTCTTCTCGGCTTCTTCAGCAGCCTTGCGTTCGGCTTCGGTCTTGTCGGCGGCAGCCTTTTCTTCGGCGGCCTTCGCAGCGGCGGCGTCGGCAACGGCCTTTTCAGCAGCGGCGGCCTTTGCGGCTGCGTCCGGATCACCACCGATCTCGTCCGGCGGGGCCAGGAACGGCTTGGGGCCGAAGCCCGACATCAGAGTTGCGATCCCCATACGCGGCAGGGTGGCGTTCATTGCAGCAGACATATTCACTCCTTTGACCAGTATCTCGGTCGATCTTCAGTTTTGGCCGGTATCTCGGCCGTTTCGGTGGTCTTGCGACCGGACGCCTACTTCGAGGTCGAAGCAGGCTGCTTGTTCGGCGATTTCGAAGTCACCTGGCCCTGTCGACCGGGCGCTGCGGTGGGCTTCTGGCCGCCGAATGCGGTTGGAGCGGCCAGGAGGACGTCAGTGCCCTCCAGCCAGCCATCGATGTCCTTGCGGATTGTCTCCTTGAGATCGTCGGCGAGCTGCGGGAACAGCTTCTCGACCATCTGGCGCATATGCTCGCGGCGCACCTCAATCGGGGCGGTCAGCTTTGCGAGCGCTTCAGCGGTCACGAGATCGTCAACCAGGCGCATGACGTCGAAGGTCGTCGGGTAGGTGACGAGATCTTCCTCGGGCGCCTTCACGCCCGCCCACCGGCAGACGAGATCCACGATCTTGTTCTCGGCGTTCTGGCAGGACTGCGCCTTGGTCAGCAGCAGCGAGTTGACGCGCTCGAAGTCATACGCCTTGGCCACGCCCGACGAGTTGTCGATGCCGACGGCGTTGTCTTCCTTGGTGCGTTCGCCGGCCAGGCCGACGGTGTGGTAGATTTCATTGATGATCTTGTTGATCACCGCCAGGATGACGCCTGCTTGCTTGGGATCGGGCGACAGAAACTCGGGCTTGGCGGTAGAGCCTTGACCGGGGTCGTAGACGAAGATCCGCTTGGTGCCGAGCTCCAGCACCTTGCTATACATGTCATCGCCGGCGGCGATCGCGTTCGCGGGGATTGCGAGCTGCGAAAACGTCTGATCCTGAATGATGGCGTCGAGGTTCGACAGGTAGTTCGTCACCGCCCGGTCGAGATAGGCGATGTCGTCAATCAGACCCGGCGCCTCGTAGGGCTTGGCCTCGATGGTGTGGTCATGCAGGATAACCGGCACGACGCCGAGGTCATGAGCCTGTCGACCGATCTCGCGCACGACCTTTTCCGTGCGCCGACCAACCTTCACTTCCTCTTCCTCAAAGAGAATCCATTCGGAGCGGGTCCACAGACGCACGCGCTCGATCACGTCGCCGGTGTCTTCCAGCGGATCGGCATCGTCGCGCGTGTGCTCGCGCAGCTTGATCCACAGCAGGCCGCCGTCGCCGTCCTCATCATAGGCATAGTCGAGGATGTCGATCGCGTTGACGATGTAGGAGTAAATCCGGAAGTTCGACTGCTTGGCTTCGGCCACCGACAGCGGCCGGGCGGCGCCCTCCTCCGTCGTGGCGAGCTTCATGTTGTTGTCCACGACGATCGCGACCCGACCGAAGACCGAGTTAGAGCCCGAGGACGAACTCATGAACTGCGTGATGTCGTGACCGCTCAGCGTGGCGCGCTTCCAGAATTCCTTCACCACATCGGGCGTGCCGTCTTCCTTGCGCGCGATTACGCCCTTGAAGAGGTATTTCTGGATGAGGTCGACGACCTCCTTGGTGTGGTTGAAGCGATAGGCGCGCTCACGGCGCTTGCCGAACTCCTCCTCACCCTCCTTGTGGTAGCGGAAGATGTTCTCGATGAACCACTCGCGGCCGCCGGCATAGGCTGCTTCCAGGAAATGCCAGTGCGCCGCCATCAGATTGTAGCGGGGATGGCGCCGATCGTAGAAGGCGCGGAGTTTATTCTTCTGATCTGCCTGCTTGACTGCCATACCGATATCCTGAAATTCCGCTCAATAATAAGTCATCGATTACTTATGTGCAAGCCTACAGGGAAACGCCCAGGATCTTGATGTCGCGCACCGGATGTTCGAGGTCGGCATAATAGCCAAACGCATCGGCTGCGTGCTCGACGCCGGCCGACTTGTCCACCTCACGGGTGCCAGGCTTGTAGATGGTCTGCTCCAGGGCGTTGATGAAATGCCGGCACTTGCGATCAACGCGCAGCCGGATGACGCCCTCTGCCGTCTTCAGCAGACGGTTGACCGAGTTGACGCGATCGGCGACGGCCGGATGCTTGCGCTTGAACTTGATGTTCTTGAAGCCGGCCTCGCGAAGGATGTCGAGATCGGACTCCCCGCGCCCATGGCTTCGGTTGTTGCCGGCGGGGTCGGGGTAGATCCGAAGCGAATTCATGTGCCGATAGTAGCGGCGCGCCAGCTCGTCAGCGGTTTCCTGGGTATTGGAGCCAAACAGCACACATTCATCGACCACCCAGATCTCGCCGTTGGGCTGCTCCTGGATGATGACGGATGACATCGGATCGATGTTGAAGTCCTGCCCGACCATGATCGGCAGGTGCGGATTGAACGCGAAATCGCCGACGTGCTCTTTGCGGTTGAAGGCATAGTAGACGCGACCGGACATGGTTTCGAAGCTCGCCTCGAACTCCTGACGGAAGGACTTCTCGTCCATGTCGCGCCGGGCCTGCTCGATTTCCTTCTTCGGGATGAACGGCGAGGTGATGGTGGGAAACTGCCAGGACTTCCAGGCATTGACGACCGTCCTGCCTTTCTCGTCCTTGTAGGTGTCGCCCTTCTGGCCTTCCTGGAACTTGTCGTAGAGCCAGTTGAAGGACTTCGGGGTGCCGATGAAAATGACGCGGCCGCCGGTGGTGGCGAGCGTCGGGCGCAGAACCTTTTCCCAGGTGTCTTCCTTGACGTCCTGCGCTTCGTCCATGACCAAGAACGAGATGCCGACGCCGCGCAGCGAGTCCGGCTTGTCGGCGCCCTTGAGCATGATCGTCGAGCCGTTCACCAGCCGTATCGTCATGCGCGTTTCGTTCATGCGCTTGACCCATTTGGACGGGATCGAGAGCTTGAGGTCTTCCCACAGGATGTCGCGCGCCATCTGATAGGTCGGGGCGACATACCAGACGAGCTGGTTCTTCTTGCCGGCGGCTGCCTGGATGAGGGCGATCTTGCAGACCTGCGTCTTGCCCCAGCGCCGGCCGGCCACGATCACGCGGAAGCGGCGTGGATCCTGAAGGACACGCTTCTGGCCGAGGTGGACCTTGAGCTGACCGCCGCCGATCACGACGACACCATTCCGGTGAGGTCTTGGTCGACGGACTTCAGGAGCGCATCGATATCGGTTTCGTCGTCGAGAGCGCCGATGTCCTGATGGTGGCGCACGATGTCCTCGGCTGTCAGGTCAACCAGCGGCAGCTCGGGCAGCTCGTTTTCGTCAACCGTCTCGTCGGCGCGCAGAATCTTGTTGAGGCGAGCGTCGATACCTTCGATCAGCGTGAGCTGGAAACGACGGATCGCTTTCAGGTCGTCATCGATCGAGGCCATCGAAGCGTTGCTCTTGACGGTATCGCCGACGAGCTTGGCAGCAATCAGGGTCGCATTCCTGACCATCTGATAGCCCTGTAGACGAGTTTCCTCGATCCACGCAGCTCGCTTCGCCGCGAACGTCTCGGCGCGCGCTGCTGCCGCCGCTGCCTGGTTTGTAGCTGCCTGCTGCACCGCCGCCTGCACCTCATGGGCGCGCGAGCCTCGCTTGATGCCGTGCGTCTTGAAGCGCTGTGAAAGGTTCTGTCGGGAGACGCCGAACTCATCGGCAAGTTCGCCCACGCCTTTGATGCCCAGCTCGTAGCTTTCTACGATCTGAGCCCATTCGGCGTCGGTCAGCCGGCGGTTCTTCTTGTCCTCGCCGGCGGCGTTCTCGTCCGGACCGGAGAGTGCTTCTTCAGACATATTTCCCTGCAAGATAACTAAGCGGTGACTTACATATTAACCGGAGCCGTCTTCCCTGTCCATCTTCATACTAAGTTAGTAATTACTTACTACTACAGGTAATAAACTACTAAGTATGAAGAAGGCGGGGGAAACGAACTCTTCCGGTCCTCTAGATGCGCCCTCCAGTTCTGAACCAATCATAGGCCGAGGGAGTGGGACGAATGATCTTCGATAGCCCGGCACGCTCTTTCGTCACGATCCCGCGTGCGACCAAGAACTTGATGGACGTCCGGAGCGAGCCGTAGGCGCACGTATAGGGCAGCGCCTGGTGCAGCTCGGTCATGGTGTAGAAGGTGCCGTTGTCGGCAGCCTCCAGAACCAGGTGCATGATCTGGCGCTGCTTGTCGGTGCGCTTCGGCTTATTGCGGCGCATCGAGCTTCAGCCTCTCGTTTGGACCTTGCCGGTCGAACTGCAGAATGGGAAGACGATCCGGAACGGAGCCCTTCGGATCGGGGCACTTCCAGACGCCATACATGGGCGAGGCCAGGCTCATCTGCTGGATACCCTTGATCACCTCGACCGTGGACATGGCGGCCACGCGCGCGGCGCCGCGCTCTCGGTTGGCGCCCGTGTTCTCCAGCGCGGAGTTGCGCAGATAGAAGTCCTTGCACGCCTGCACGAGCTTGGCGGCGGCGGCCGGGCTCTTACCCTCGATCTCGCCGACGATCGCCAGATAGTCCTGGGGCGACGCCTCGAAGTGGCTGCGAAAGAACTTCATGCCGGCGTCGAACTTGTTGGCATTCATCGGCTCGACAAAGCGGAAGCCCGCCTTCTGGCCGAACAGGTTGAACTTCGACATCGACGACTGGATCTCCATGAAGGTGTTGCCCTCCATGCGCGAGACCAGGTTCATCATCCGGTAGCCGACGCCGATTCCGCGATACATGGTGTCGACCACGAAGCGCGAAATCACCCGGAAATTCTGGTTGATGTAGAGATAACGGTTCGTGTTCGTCAGCTTGGTCTCGCCGGCGCCGGGCGCCAGTTTCGGAAACACGAGATGGCGCTCTCGGAGCATGCCCTTGGGCGAGCCGGTGACGATGACGCCGATCGTCTCGTCAAACAATCGCAGGCGCCAGAAACGGGGGCCAAACGGAAGCGCTTCGGCCTTGTAGTGCAGATCGTGCAGCAGATCCCAATCGGACTTGTCGCCGCGCTCGACCATCATTTCGCGAGCCAGCGCGAAAGAAGCTCGTGGGCTCGGGTTTCGCTCGATGAGCGTGTCGACATCAAACGTCATGACGAAACCAGCCCCTGCGCACCCCTGCGCGAATGAGCGCGTGCCAGAACTCTTTGAGCGACAGATAGAACCAGACGATCAGCAGCGCGTAGAGAATCGAGGCGAGGAAAGTGCTCATTCTCCTTCCTCGCGCTGTCGGATCTTGATTTCGAGGAAGACGAGGAACGCGACCGTGGCCGCCATGATGAGCCCCAGTTCCATCCAGTTACTT
The DNA here is from genome assembly GCF_030733845.1 of Shinella zoogloeoides. Lineage (NCBI taxonomy): Bacteria > Pseudomonadati > Pseudomonadota > Alphaproteobacteria > Hyphomicrobiales > Rhizobiaceae > Shinella > Shinella zoogloeoides. The sequence continues at coordinate 12,630 of NZ_CP132310.1, read as the reverse complement.
GCGTCCATTGACTTCTCTCCACCACCGAAGGGTCTTGTCACAATGATTGGTGTCCACGCTGTCGAGGATCCGGCACAGCACACAGCCCACCTTCTCTTGCCGTCGCGCGCCAGAGCCGCCCGGTAGGAAAGCGTCTCGGTTGGCGCTCCGCCGAGCAAGGCGTTGATCATGATGGACAGCGCGACGGCGATAGAGGTGAGATACATGGCCCCTTCCCTACCCCGCGAAGACAGGCGCAACGGCTGAACAGGCGCTCAGCAGCGAAAACACGAAAGCGCTAAAAAGCCATTTCGCCATTTATCCGATCCTTCGACCCGTGTTGTATTCGACCTGCACCGCGCGATCGTCCCACAGCTCGATCAGGCCGAAGTCCTTGACGTTTGTGATGGGCAGCAGAGTGCCGAACTGGGCCATGCAGAAGTGATTGATGGCCGGTCTGCAATCCTCCGGCCCGGCGCAGCGTGCGGTGAAGATGCGAACATCTTTGCCCTGGTCGAGCCATTCGCGCACGCGCCGGCACATCGCCGGAATGGGCGCGCCAACGTGATCGATACCGCGCCAATGGTCGTATTCCGCGAGCGTGCCGTCGAGGTCGACGCCGATCCAGCCTTGATGTTTCATCAGATGAGCTCCCAATCCTCGGAAAGTTGGTCGACCTGGCTCGCCTGCCAGCCGGTTTCGGTTGATCCGGAGGAGGCTAGGTTGAGATTTGGCAGGCGAAGCGTCGTGCCCTTGTCGCCCGTGTCGAAGAGTTCGCCGGCCAAGGCCGCCGCGATGCGCTTGGCGCCCCGCAGATCAGCCGGCTTGGAGCCGGGATTGAGGAACACGAACTGGTTCGCTCGCCATTCCTTGCGTCGCGCCCGGCCGCCGGCCTTCACATGCTCAAGAGCGGCTCCGTAGTTCATGCAGCCCTCCGCTCGACGTCGACCTTTTCGCGAAAGCGCTTGGTGATCGTCAGGTCCGGGCCGAGTTCCTCGCCCAGGTCGGTATGGGTGGTGGCGACCATGAAGGTCTTGCCCAGGCGCCGCGCGACCTTCTGGATGTTGAAGGCGACGATCTTGGCCGTGACGCGATCGAGGACGGCGCCGAACTCGTCGGCGATCCAGACGTCGGCATCCTGCTCCATGATTTTCGCAAGCTTCAGGCGGTAGCGCTGGCCATCCGACAGCTCGGAGGGCTTGCGGATGTAGATCCAGGCGTCGGAAATGCCGGCCTTCGCCAGGTAGTCGGTCGCCTCGACGGTCGAGGCGCCCACCAGGTCGATGACAGGCTTGTCTTCGAGCACGATATCGCCGAGGTCGGCGATCTTCTTGCCCTCCCCTGCCATCTGCGCCTTCAGGTCACGCAGCAGCAGCGACTTGCCCGAGCCCGACTGGCCGGTGATGTAGACGATATCGCCGTCATCGATGTCGATCTTCAGGTTGTCATAGATGACGAACTCCTTGTCCGACAGCGCCAGACCGAAGCTCTCGCCGATCTCCAGCACGCGCTGGGAACGCTCGACATTGGACTTGAACGCTCGGGAGATGGTGTATTGCGTCATTCCATTTCCACCACTGTTTCGCTCTGGATGATCTCCATGAGCATGCCCTTGATCATTTCGAGCTGGCCGATGAGCTTCATGGCCGACAGGTCGGCGTGATCGTCGTTCGGCAGCACGAGGTCGGAGAAAAAGCACTTGTCGTTGGGGTTCCAGCCGACGATCAGCGCGCCGGCGTAGCGGCCGTCCTGAACCATGTCGGCGAAATTCTCGACCATCTCGGCGGTGTCCAGATCAACTGGCGTGCCCTGCTCTTTCCCGCCCAGCTCCTGTTCAAGCACCTCCAGCTCCTCCGGCGGCACCTCGCGGCGTGTTCGGATGGAGATGACTTTCGCCTTTGCGATCTCGTTGACGTCCGGTGCTGCATCCTGCGGCGTGTCGACCATAAGTCAGTCCTTACTTACGATCTCGCGCCGATATAGGTGACGAGGGCGTCTGCGCCCTTCAGGCCTGTATCGTCCTCGACCTTGGACATGAAGTCGCGAATGATGCGGGACTGGGCGATGGTCACGCGCTTGAAACCGAGAGCATCGCCAACCGGGGCGGCTGTGTCATCCACCTCCTCAGTCTTCTTGGCGTTGGCCTGCTGCTGGGCTTCGACGGCGCCGGAAATGTCGTCGGTGAAGAAGTCCGTGTCGATCTCGCCGAGATCGGCCGTCGAGAAATCCAGCTCCTTCTCGTCGAAGCCGAGGGTGAGCAGATCGATATCGGTCTCCGACAGGCGGCGCAGCTCATCCTGGATCATCGCCATGTCGTAAGACGAACCAGTCACCCGGTTGTCGGCCAGGCGCAACGCATCGGCCTGGTCCTTCGTCAGGTCCGACCGGACGATGACCGGCACCTTCTTGCGGCCGAGCTTGATGGCGGCAAGCCGGCGGCCGTGGCCGGCGATGATGTCGCCATTCGTCCAAACCACGATCGGCTGGGTCCAGCCGTAGGTGAGAATGGCGTTCGCGAGCTTCTCGATCTCGTGCTCGGGATGGTTCTTGGCGTTCAGGGCATAGGGGACGAGCTTGTCGATATCCCAAAGCTCGATCTTCGGCTGATCACTCATCGTAGTCCCTTTGAAGCATGTCCATCAGCTCATCGCGCGACGGCTGCCGGGTGTTGATCTTTTCCTCGTAAAACTCCCCTGCCCCGCATTCACGACACTCCGGCCGTTCGAATTTGGCGGAGAAGAAGCGGCATCCGGTGCACTCGGGGAATTTCGTTTCCTTCACGCCGCGACCTCCGCGAGCGCGGCGTCGATTTCGTCGAGCTGGAAGGCGCCGGCCGAGGCCTTCACCTCGAACTGATCGACCAACAGGTGGACCAGCGCGTCACCGGCATTCGTCAAATCGTCGGCGTCGGTGAGACCCTGGGCCTTCTGCGTCCGGGCGATCAGGGCCGTGAGGCGCTCGGCGTCGCGCAGCGACACCTTGAAACGCATGACGGTGTGGGTTTTCGGCGCCTTGGCCGCCGGTGGCTCGGGGGCATCGGACTCGCCTTCGGCGCGTTCGAAATTCCCATCAATCTCCAAGTCATCGAGCGCTATATCAGCGCTTGAGAAGATCGTTGTCAGGTCTTCGTCGCCAAAAGGAAGAAAACTCTGGAGTTCGACGACATCGCCAAGACCCTTGAGAAGTTCTGCGAAGGACAGCGTGTCGTCTGCGCCGTAGCGGGCATTGTCGAGGACCGAGATCTCCTTGGCCCGTTTGTCGTCAATCTGCCCGAGATTGACGACGGGAATCTGAGCGAGGCCGATTTTCTTGGCGACTTGCCAGCGATGCTCGCCGCCGATGATCTCGTAGACCGGTTGTGCCGGCTGGGAGAGCTTGAGCACGGGAAGCTCACGCACGATGACCGGCTTGAACAGGCCGTTTCGTCTGATCGACTCTTCAAGCTTCGTCTCGTTGTCCGGCGACACGATGTTCGTGTTCCACGGATTCGGCGTCAGCATTTGAGGGTCGAGGTTGAGCAATTGTGGTTGCGACAATGAATCATCCTCTGGTAAGTAACCTATTACTTATCATATCACGCAAAGCCTGCAAGAGGCAGCGAGGAAAATTCAATGGCTGTTCTTCAGCTCGCCCACAACGCCACCGCCGCCAAGTTGGTCAATCCGCCGGCCGATGTTGCGCAGGTCACGGCCGACCTGCTTTCCTATGTCGTCGATGGCGCCGATCACATCTGGTCCGTCAATTCCGGGCGCTGGGACGGCAAGTCCAGCTTCTACGATACGACGAAACACGCCTTTCCCGCCGGCTTCGTGTATTTGGTGCACGCCGAGCTGACCAAGCGCGGCCATAACGTGCACCTGATCCGCAAGCCGCATGCCGAGCCGCTCGGTCCGGAAAAGCCCGTCGTTTCCAAGTTCGAGCCCTACGATTTTCAGTGGCGCGCGCTGCGCCAGGTTGAGAAGCACGGACGGGGCATCATTCAAGTCGCCACCGGCGGCGGCAAGTCTGTCATCGCCAAGCTGATCATGGCGCGCTACCGGCGCATGACGCTCTTCCTGACGACGCGCGGCATCCTCCTCTACCAGATGGACGATCAGCTCAAGGAAATCGGCCTCAACACCGGGCAGATCGGCGACGGCGAATTCAAGGTGGTAAAGGGCGTCAACCTCGGCATGGTTCAGACGCTGGTCCAGGCTCTGGAAGAGCCCGATCTTAACAAGGAGATCCGGGCGATCGTCAAATCGATCCATCTTTCCAAGACCAAGGATGAGAACCTGTCCCGGGAGGAGATCGTCAAGATCGCGAAAGAGCGATTTGCCGAAAAGACGAAAAAGCGAAATCAGATTATCAAGATCCTGGAGATGATCGAGGTCGTCATCGGCGAGGAGGCTCACGAGGCCGGCGGCGAGAGCTATTACAAGATCCTTCAGCACTGCAAGAACGCCACGATCCGGGTCGCTCTCACCGCCACGCCCTTCATGCGCGACAGCGCCGAAGACAACATGCGCCTGATGGCCGCCTTCGGTCCGAAGCTCATCATCATCACCGAGAAGATGCTGATCGATCGCGGCATCCTGGCGAAACCCTACTTCAAGTTCGTTGATTGCACCCCTCACCCGAAGCTGCGCCGCACGAGCCCGTGGGAGCGCGCTTACAAGCTCGGCTACATCGACAACGACTTCATGCTTCAGGCCGCGTTGGCGGACGCGCTGAAGGCGAAGGAGTATGGTCTGCCGGTGATGGCGCTTTGCGTGCGCAAGGAGCACGGTCAGAAGATCGAGGAGTTCTACAAGGCCGCCGGTCTTCGCGCGAAATTCATCTACGGCGAGTCCAAGATGGAAATTCGCAGGCGCTATATCGATATGCTCGCCACCGAAGAGATCGACGTCCTTATCGGCACCACGATTCTCGATGTCGGCGTCGACGTGCCGGCTGTTGGCCTGGTTCAGCGTCTGGGCGGCTACAAGGCCGAGGTGCAGCTTCGCCAGCAGATCGGCCGTGGCTTGCGCGCCAAGAAAAACATGCCGAACTACGCATTCATCGCCGACTACACCTGCAACATCAACACCACGCTCAACGACCACTACCGGCAGCGCCGGGCCATCGTGGAAGCCACGCCAGGCTTTGCCGAGGGCATTCTTCCGGCCAATCAGGATTTTCCCTGGGCGCTCTTCGAAAGGAAGGCAGCATGACGCGCCGCCTTGTCGATCCTGTTCACTTCTTCGACTCCCATGGCAGGTCCATGCTCACCCGGAAGGTGGAGGAGCAACGCATCGCCGAGCTGGAGGCTGAGAACCTCAAGCTGAAGCAGCTCCTGACCAGGACTGTCCAGGCGCTAAAAGGCGAAAGAGCGAAATCACGAGAGCGCGTAATCGCGAATTAGTGAAATCCCGAAAAGCGACCGCTCGCCCGCTATAGATAAGTAATCAGTTACTCATCTAATAGGGTCTCGCATGTCTAAACCCCTCAAGTTTCCGCGTTTCATCGCCATCTGCGGCAACCCCAAGTCCGGCAAATCTCTCGCCCAGGAGATTCTGTCCACGGATCTGAACTATCTCCCGATCGATGACGGGCATGTTCTGCGCGAGTTTGCCGTCAACAAATTGGGGCTGTCCTGGGATGACGTTCAGACCCAGGAGGGCAAGAAGCGCGTCACCTCGATCCTTGGCAAGGACTGGGAGCACCGCATCTTGCTTGGCGAGTTCGGCAACCGCCTGGAGGAGATGTTCGGCGAGCACATCATGCCGTTCATCGCCACGCGCAACCTCTATCCCAACGCTCGCTACTCCTTCGGTTCGGTTCGCAAAACTCAAGGTCACTTCTTCAAGGAGCATGGCGGCGTCGTCATCGAGATCATGAACCCGATGGCGCCTCCGAGCGGCAATGCCTTCGACAAATACGACCTGTCGGCCGTCGATCGCACCATCATCAACGACGGCATGCTGAAGTTCGATGATCCGCAGCGCGCTCGCGCCTATTTTCGTGGCGAGCTGCTCTCGGCGATCGATGCGCTGGCGAAGGAGCGCTCGTAATGGGCGGCTACCTCGATCTCGACCAGCGCCAGATGGCCGGCGGCGAGCCGGATCGCGGCTGGCAGGTCTGGTGCGGCAGCGAGATGATCGGCTGGCTGCAGATCTCCGACAATCACATTCGCGGCGGCGCAGTCGAAATTCCGGTGTTCGAAGCGCCTACCCTGCCCGTCCTGAGCAGTCCGGATGACTATCTGCTGGCGCCGATGACCTCGAACATCCGGACGATCCGCCTCAACATTAAGCGGCGCGCGGCCCGGCTCAGCAACTACCAGCTTAACATGGCCTTCGACGAGGAGGAGCTGAAGCGCGAGTTTCGAAACACGCACCAGATCCCGGCCAGTGCGGAGATGATCTGCGACCACGCGACCGACAGCTACGAATTCCGCTGGCGTGTGCTCGAAACCTCGATCAGCACCTCGGAAGAGATCTTCGACCTGGATCAGTTCACACCGAATCCGGACCAGCGCTAGACTCTGTTAACCCAAATCAGGTATCCGCTTTTCGCTAGAACACGAAATAGCGAAAGGCGGATATAGCCAATGAGCGAATTAGTCATCGCATGCCTGTCCCAAAAGGGCGGGGTCGGCAAATCCACCCTGGCGCGGCTGATCGCCCGGACCTACGCTTCGGCCGAATGGAGCGTGAAGATCGCCGACTTCAACACCAAGCAGCTTACCTCGGTCGATTGGGTCGGCCTTCGCATGAAGCTCGGCCTGGAGCCGGTCATTCATGCCGAACCCTACGTGTCGCCGAAGAACTTCAAGCGCGAGAACTTCGATCTGATCGTTGCCGACGGCAAACCGGACAGCGACGATTCCTCCCTGGCGATCGCACGCGTCTCCCAGCTCGTCATCATACCCACCGGCCTGTCGACGGACGATCTGAAGCCTCAGATCCTGTTCGCGAACGAGCTGGTGCAAAAAGGCGTGCCGCGCGACCGGATCATGATCGTCCTGAACAAGGTCACGGAAAGCGAAGCCTCCGTCCAGGAGGTGCGCCAGATCCTGCGCTCCACGGGCTACGAGATCGCCAAGAACGATCTGACGGCCAAGACCGGGTATCAGAAGGCCCAGGACGCCGGCCGCTCGGTAGCAGAGACGACATTCACCACGCTGAACGAACGGGCTGACGGTCTCGCATCCGAGATCGTGACCAGAATGAACGAACTTTCGGAGAAGGCAGCATGAGCAAAGCACCCACCAAAGCCCCGGTCCCGAAGCCGGCAAGCGCCAACAGCCTGAAGATGGATTTCGTCAGCCAGTCGACCCAGGTCGCCGCCAACAACATGAGCGAGCGCTTGAAGGACATGAGCTTCAAGGTTCCGGAGACCTTCCACCGGCGCTACAAGTCTGCGGCCGCCGTTCACGGGCTTCAGATGAAGGACATCCTGGAGCAGAGCTTTGAGATGTGGATGGAAGTCAACGGCGGTTCAAAATAGCGCGAAAGGGCTATTTCCGGATTTCGCGAAAAGCCGATAGCCAGAAATCGCCATGATCGTTACCGCGCACATGAACAGGCCATAGACGTAGATCATTTCGGATGCTCCAGCGTCCGGACATCGCCGCCTGTCCAGGGGTCGAGCAGGATCGCCAGCTCGATCGCCTCGGCGGCGGACTTTCCGAGCGTCAGCGCTGCGAGTGCCGTCTGCTGTCCCGAGCCGATCGCATAGTAGTCGGCCTGGATCGGCCCGGTGAACGTCCGGCCGTCGTTCCAGTAGAAGGCGTCTCCGTTTGGCTCGACGACCAGCGCCTGGACGAGATGCTCCTGATCGGCCACAGCGCTCGCCAGAAAGATTTTCGGGTCCAAGGAGCACAGCCAGGTGATGAAATGGTTCGGCGCGCCCACGACGCTGCTGGAGACGCCGACAAGGCGGCCGCCGGGCAGGGCGAAGATCTTCTGCTTGTGGCCGATCGGATGCTTGTCGCCGGAATAGGCCCGGCTGTCGCCGGCCATGATACCGTCCCGGTAGGCGATCGTTGTCAATGGTCGGTTCCTTCGAAGGGAAGGTCGAGCTGGATCGGCTCGACTGGTTCGTCGGCGGGGTAGGGCGTCTCGAACACATCGGCGTAGTCGGCGAGCTCCTGCTGGCACTTCACGCACCTACGGCAGCCAGACCCCAGATAGATCGATCCCTTGCAGACAATGGCTGAGGAGGCTGGGCTCGAACCAGCGACAGGGCGATTAACAGTCGCCAGCTCTACCATCTGAGCTACTCCCCAAAATTGGTTGCGGGAGAGGGATTCGAACCCTCGACCTCCAGCTTATGAGGCTGGCGAGCTACCGGACTGCTCTATCCCGCATTGACAGCGCCGATCCTAAGTAAGCACTTACCCACAGTCAAGAGCCATTTAACGAAAAGCGGATAACGCGAATTAGCTATTTCGCCTTATAGAGATACTTCAGGTCAAATTCGCGGGGCACGACACCTGTCGAGAACCAGGTCTGCACGTCCTTCGCAAACATCTCGCAAACCAGCGTCGTATGGCCGGCAATTGATAGATCTGGTTGGACCATCTCGGTTGGCTGCTGCGTCAGGCGAAACAGCGCGAACGGCATAAACAGCCGGTTCAAAAACTGCACGATACGGGTGAGTTGCTCGCGTTCGTCGGTATCGAGCCAGGTGTTCAGGTCGTCTGACGCGGCTTGGGCGCGTTGCAGGAGCTGCGTAATCATGACGCGATTATCCACATCCTTCGGCCCGAACAGGTCATCCACACTCACGTCGAGTTCGCCCATAAAGCCGCAGAGGTTCTTGACCGTCACCATGAACTCGCTGAAGGAGCGGTTCCGGTCGTTCATCGTCAGCGCCTTGCGGGACATCTCATACTGCTGGGAAGCATAGTAGGCGCCGTAGACGGTCGCAGCGCCAGAACTGATCGCGGCGATGACCATCGCCCACTCGATGATGAGCCTGTGCCGGTCAGGCGATTTCCGCTTTGGTAGCCGCTGGGGGTTTCGAATCCACGGGTAGGGGTGCTGTGCTCGCACAGGCTCCTTCCAGGGCCAACGCGTCCGCTTCAGCCATTCCTTGATCGTCATGTTGCTCATGCAAAGTTCCCAGCGTCCCCGCGCCAGACATCGAACGTCCCGGCTACCCAGTCAAGGGGAGGTGGACTGGGGAATTACGGGTCTGGTTTCCGGGGTAGGGTGCAACTTAGGTCAAGGTCCGGCTCGACGGGACACATCGGGGAGGTGGCTTGGGAACCGGGATGTTGGTGAGCGATGAAGGTATCCCCTTGATTTGACACGCTTTTTTCTAAGACTTCGCTTGCATCTCTGACAGCACACTGCTAAGTTATATTCATCAACAGAGAGCAAGTAGCTCAGTTGATTGAAGCAAAGCGCTTCAGTTCTTTGACAATCGAATAGATGACATGCGACGCATCCCAAGCACACTTGCGTCTATGTCACAGAGCTACTGTTTTCAATGTTCAACATAAGTCATCACTGACTTACACTAGAGAGAGACAAGACTATGACTGACAACAACAACACATTCTCGACTGCTATCAATGCTCGCATCGATGCAGCTATCAAAGCTGACAAGATGAGCGAGAGCAATCGCGACAAGCTGCGCAACTTCGCAAAAGAGTGCAACAATTCTGAAAAGCTCGTCGCGTTCTTAGCGAACGCGCAAGTTGACGTTCGCGTCTTCGAAAACGACGTCTATGAAATCGACAAGCTGCGCAATCTGTCGCGCTTCGCTGTCGATGAAATCGCTGCACGCGATTTCAACGAAATGAATCGTTGCGTGTTTCTGACTGCGCTCGCTTTCGAGCGCGCAGACATCGCGTTCACGCGCGAAGACGCAACGCATGCATGCTCTTCGCACTACAAGATCAAAGACGCGAAGAAGCGCGCGCTCACTGCGCAGAACGCAAAGCAAGTCGCTGACTCGACTGTCGCGTCTCAGCATCGCTCTTCGCTGAAAGCGCTTGAAGCGCTCAACATTCTGCGCAGCATCAACAAGAGCGAGTTTCGCATGAACTTGCAGAACGATGCGACGATCAAGCTTGCAGCAAAGTTCAATATCGATCTTTCGAAAGCTGCTGAATAAGTAAGTGCTTAGTGAGCACGCTAGAGATAGCGTGCTCACATATTCGCAACAATCCACCCGGGCATCCCGCGCCCCTGGAGCACACCCATGAAATTTCTCCTTGTCGCCGCCGCTGGCCTCTACACGGCTGGACGAGCAGCCCTTGCCTACTACGAGCCGACCGAAACCAACCGGTTCCAGATCGTCCTGGCGATCCTCCTCACCGGCATCCTCTTCGTCGGCGCCGTCGAAGGCTCGGACCTGAATGTTTGAGCTGATCCTCATGACCCTGGTTGGCGCCCCTGGCGCCAGCCCTGCCATCGAGAGCCAGGCGATCGAGGTCTACGAGACCGCCGCCGAATGCACCGAGGCTGCCACCCGCTTCCCGATCCGGAAGATCCAACTGCCCACCGGGCAGACCCTCACCCTCAAACTTGCCTGCGAGAGACGCAAATGAGAGACCACACCGTTCATTCCTCCGCCGAAGCCCTGGTCGAGCCGCACCGCTTCAAGAAAGCGACCATCCAGGCGAGGGCGGCCGCTTATGACACATACGATCTCGACGAGCTGGAGGAGATGGAGATGCCCAGCCACTCGATCTCCACCTTCTTCGCCAACAACCGCCGGCGCGACGCCCGGATCTTCAGCCGATAATCACCAGCCTCCCTTCGGGGAGGCTTTTGGCGTAGCGGGAAAACGCCATGGGACGCCCGTGGGAGGCGGCGGAGGGGTTGGATGGGCCGTGACAGCCCCATGGGGCGCCGAACGCGCCCACGGGCGTCAGGCGGCGGAAACAGAGGGGTAGGTCGAGCCATCGGACCTACCCCGAGTCCCATGGAGCCCACCGGTTCCCCAAAACCGTTCCGGATAGTTCCTTGTCTGGCCTCGGAGCACCATGGTCGAGGCAGGTGGCCGCAAGGGCGCGCTGGGTGCGCGCTCTAGGGCTTAGATGATCAGGGGCAGGGGCTCGGTGATCTTCGGCGAGAAGGCCAGGTCACGGGCGGTCGTGGCCTCGTGCAGGGTTTTGAGGATGCACATGGCGAGATGGGCCTCGCACATGATCGGGTATTGGTAGGCGGCCACGGGATCGAGGACTTTCGTGGTGATGGTCATCCCTTCGTCGGCATAAAGGATCGTCAGACGGGCAACGGCCTTGTCGTCGGCCGTGGTGAGCACGGCCTCGATCTTCAGGTCTTGTTTGCGGTTGCGGAAGTTGTCTTCGCAGGAGCGGATGAACAGGGTCATGACGGTTCTCACTTAGTCAGGGTCTGTTCGAGGAGGCGTTCGTCGACGGTCGGATTGACGGGCCAGGTGCGATCGTAGGCAGAGGCGATATGAGCGCCCGCGCACAGGCCGTTGGCGTAAAGGCGGGCATCGCGCATCGAGCGGACGAGATGTTCTTGCCCACGCTGCGGAGCAGGCCAGTTCTTGTCAGGGTCGATCACGACGACGGCGAGCGGATAGTCTTTGCAGGGCTTCTCTGCGAAGGTGATCAGAACAGTTTTCATTGGTCATCTCCTTTGTTCGATAATCAATCATCGCAAATCTGCCAACGGGTTGCGGCTGGTAGCTAAAGGGCGCTTTCGGTAAATGGCGAAATAGGGAAGCCTGGCCTGAAAAGGGCCTGGTCGACCATGGACCGGGCAGCCAGCGCCGGCTCCCATGGAGCCCACCGGTTCCCCATCCCCGCGCCGCCTGCTTTCACCCTAGGCCGCCCATGGTGCGCCACGGATACCCATGGGCTTCGTCAGCGCACGAAAAAGGGCAGCCCCAGCGCTGCCCCTCTTCATCAGTCCGGGTGAAACCTTACGCTGCCAGCACCTCCTGGAGGCGCTTGGTCTGCGGCGTGTCGGTCAGTTCATAGACCGGCGCCCGGAAAGATCCCGTGTTCTTGACGATGCCCATCGTCTGGAGCGCCGTCATGGTGGAGGAGGTCTGCGTCGACATCGTGCCCGGGTCGACGGTGTGGCGGATGAGGATCTTCTGCATGGCGGCGCTGACCTTCATCTTGTCGCACGCCGCTGCCTTCGCCATCTCCCCGGTGAACTTCTCACCCGCCGCCCGGAAGGCGAAGAGGCTCCTGCAGATGGCGATGTTGATCTTGTTGGTCAGCGCCCCGTCGCGAAGGCCCTTCACCAGGTCAGCGAGCTTGTCCGCCGCGTAGACGTTGAAGCGGGAGCCTTCCGACTGCGACCGGTTGATGAAGTCGGGCTCGACCTGGGCCGCGATGAGGATGGCCGCCGCCGAGGGCAGCGTCAGCTTGGCGCGCGTCTTGTCGAGGTTCTTGTGGATCCGGTCGTTGTTCGGGTTCTTCTGCTTCTCGTAGGCGCTCCGGTCCTCGAAGCCCTTGGCGACCTTCTTGGCCATGGCGAGCTTCTCGTCCTCGGTGTAGCTGTCGGCGATCTGCGGCAGCGACAGTTCAACTGCGCCGTCGACCGGGGCCGGGCCTGCATCGGACTGGACCGGGTCAGTATTGGCGTTGTCGCCTTCGAGCGCCGACAGAATAGCGGCTTCGTGGTCGGTGATGGGCGTGTCGACTACGACGGTTTCGACTACTGCCTTCTGTGCCTTGTTCTTTGCCAT